>JALOOB010000206.1 GCA_025454635.1 Anaerolineae bacterium | reverse complement strand
AATCAGAACCTGGATGGTGGGCGCCAGCGCGCAAATAAGCGCGGCGGGCATGGCGAGGGTGACGCCGGCTATTGCCATCTGCTTGCGACCGTAGCGGTCACCCAGCGCGCCGAGCCACAGCACCGAACAGGCCAAGCCGAGCGAATAGGCGACGGCAACGAGGTTAAGCTGCGTCTGCGACGCGTTGAACGCGATGCCGATGGATGGCAGCGCGACATTCGCCATGGCCAGCGGCAGGTTGGCAACCGCCGCAACAATAACGAGGGTCGCGAGCACCATCCCGGCATTCGCGGGGACGGCAGCGGGACCTGCGGGAGCTCCACCCCCGGCCGGTTTAGCAGGAGCAGCAACTGCACTCATGACTGGCGCCTTTCCGAATCAGACAACAAAAAATAGATGGCTGCCCGCGCAACGGTTCAGCTGGTATTCGATGCTGGTCTTTGGCGCAACCGGGCTCACCCCGTCACAGGCGCCGCGGTGGCGGCAGGGGGCGCGGCCGCGGTCTGGGGTGCGGCGGGCAGGTTTTGCATGGCGGCGACCGCATCCCGCACGGTCACGTAGAAATGCTCCTTGCCGATGGCCTTCGTCACGCCCACCTTGTCCAGCAAGCGCAGTTCACGGGTGGGCACGCTCGCGAGCGCGACCTTAATGCCCCTTCGCCCGAGTTCCTCGCTCAGCTTGAGCAGCACCTCGGCGCCATCCATGTCCATTTGCGTGGCAGAGCCGAGGTCAATGACCACGGCGCGCGGCGCGTCGTCGTCGACCATCTGAAGCACCGCTTCGCGGAAGGGCGCGGCATCGGCAAAGAAGAGCGGCAAGACCGCCTCAGGGTGGGTGGCCGCGTTGACGTAGACGTTTCCTTGCGCATCGAACCCCAACCGGCGGACGGGCGACTTCGAGACGGCCCACACCAGCAGCAGAATGGAAAGCACTGCGCCGATGAGCACGCCCGCGAGCACGCCGACGAAGAAGAGGCCAAGGCCCGCGGCGACGAATGCTGCGAAGTCGGTGCGGCTCGTCTCGCGCACCTTACGCAGCACGGGGATCTTCACCAGGCCGAGCGCCGCGTCGATGACGACCGCGCCGAGCACCGCGTTGGGCAGGTTGGTGAAGAGGCCGGCCAGGAACAGGACGGTCAGAAGAATGAAGACGGCGGTGAAGAGGCCGGCCATCTGCGACTTCTGGCCCGCGAGGTCGGCGACGGTGGTCTTGGAGAGGCTGCCATCGACAACGTAGCCGCCGAGCAGGCTGGCCGCGCCGCACGCCGCGCCCTGGCCGATCATCTCCTGGCTGACGTCGATTTCGTAGCCGTGCTTGGAAGCCTTATCGCGCGCGGCGGCCAGCGTCTCGCTGAAGCCGACAAAGATGACGGCAAGTGCGCCGCCCAACAGGGCGCCCACCGCATCAAGGGGCGGAATCGGGAGGCTGACGGATGGCAAGCCGGTCGGCACCGCGCCAACGATCGAGACGCCGTAAGTGGCGTTGAGCGGAATGACCGTCGCGGCGAGGATGCCGAGGACGACAACGATCAGCGCGCGCGGCAGTTTGGGCGCGAAGCGGCGCATCAAGAGCAGCAGGATGATGGCGACGACGCCGACAAGCAGCGTGACGGCGTTGGTTTGCGGCAACTCGCGCAGCGTGCCGATCAGAACCTGGAAGTAAGAGCCGTCAACCTTGGGCACGCCCAGGATCTTGTGCGATTGGTCGACGATCAAGCCGATGCCAAACGCAAAGACGAACCCTTCGAGCACCGCTGAGGAGAGGAAGTTCGAGATCCAGCCCATGCGCAGCAGGCCGAGGAGGATGTAGATGAGGCCGGCAAACAGGGCCAAGGACGCAGTGGCCGTGATCCAGTCGGGCGAGTTGGGCGCCACGCCAAGCAGACTGATGACGGTGAACGACACCGCGGCGACGGTGGCGCTGGGGCCGGTCACAAGCTGTTTCGAGGTGCCAAAGATCGCATAGCCGATCAGGGCGGCGAGCGCGGTGTAAAGGCCGTACTGCGGCGGCACGCCGGCGATCGAGGAGTAGGCGATGCCCTGCGGCACGAGCAGCGCCCACACCGAAAGACCCGCTACCAAATCATTCGACAGCCACTTCCGCTCGTAGTGGGGCAGCCACTTCAGAGCAGGCAGGTAGTCGGGCAGTTGTCGGGACCTGGTTCGGGCGGTCACGCTGTTCCTCCATAAAGCGCGGCGGAGCGCGCCGATTTCTCAGTGAGCGCGCGCTCCGCCGCGGATGGTTATCGCTCAGGCCGGCGTCAGCCTGCGAGCAGCTTCGCCTTTGCGGCGGCGAACTCCTCGTCGGTCAGCACGCCGGCGTTGTGGAGCTGGGCCAACTGCATGAGTTGCGAGTTCAAGTCGTTCGCCGGCGCAGCTGCCGGCGCGGGCGCCGGAGCGGGGGGTGGAGGCGGGGCGTACTGCTGCTGCGCCTGCGCGTCGGCCAGGCCCTGCTGGTAGGCTTGCTGCTGCGCGTCGTACATCTGCTGTTGCGCGGCGGCCTGCTGCTGGGAATATGCCTGCTGCTGTTGGGCGTTCTGGTTCGCCCACTTCTGATCCTGGTGGTGGCGCACTGCGCCGGCAGTGCCTGCTACCACGGCGGTCGTGGCCGCGGTGCGGACCACAGCGCGCGCGACGGGAGCGCGTCCTACTCGAAACATATGATCCTCCTGCAGATTGCTGGCTATGCAGTGGCCAAGGCCTTGATTTCCGCCAAGGCCTGGTCGACAACGTCGTGCGGGATGCGCTCGAACATAACGAGGCGACCGTTGGCCTCCTCCATCGCCTGTTTGGTCTTCTTCGCCCACAGGTTTTCGATGAGCATCAGACCGGCAGTAGTGTTCGGTTTGAGTTCGGCGGCGATGGCGTTGATGTCTTCGACCGTGATCACCTGGCTCACGTTGGCCGCGAGCGGGTCGAGCATCGCCAGGTTGTTGTCGTCCAGCTCATAGAGCTCGCGGACGATCACCTCGCCGTCCTGGTCCTTGAGGATAATCACCAGGTCGAAGACGCGGATGATCCCCTGCTCGACCAGAGCGAAGATCTCGGGGAGGATTGCGCCTTTGAAGTTGTTGCCGGGAAACTCGAGCGCAATGAAGTCAATCGGGCCTAGGGTCATGGGACCACTCCTTTCGGTAGTACGAACGAATCACGCTTGCGCGGGCATGACGTTGGCAGCGTCAGAGGCGACATGATCCTGCTCGGGCAATCTCCGGGCCTCGAGCAGGGTATAACCCATCTCATAGAGTTCGTTTAGCACACCCAGGAGACCGGCCTGGTCGGCCAGCCGCGCAGTCAGAGTAGTGATGGTGAACTCGTCATTCGTTTGCCGCGCCGAGACTGCGGCGCGCCCCAGCCCGGAGGATATCTCCGACTCTAGCCAGCCATATACACTAATGTGGTAGGTTGCGGGCGCATCAAAGAGCGCGCGCCTGCTCGGTGGGGTCATCGTGCCGCTCCATTCTCGAGCGCTCAGGCCGGATGTGCGCGTGTGCGCCGGGTCTCGATCCACGCATTGCCAGTGTAAGGGGTATTGGATGGCGGCAACAGGCCCTTTTGGTTGTAGTTGGGGTGTAGTGGGCTGCGGCCGCGCGGCGTGACCGGACGGACTACACCTCTGATGCGCCTTTTTGGGGCTGCAATAATCGCTTCCATAGGAGTATGCTTATCCTGGCGCTGCGCCACGACCGCGCTTCGCGCGAGTCGACCTGACGGCCGGCAAGCCGCGGCGCCTGCCGGTCGCCGGAGCCTCCCTCGTCCCTAAATCGTGAAGCCGAAAGGGGAACCAAGATGAAGTTCAAGCTATCGTCAGTCGCCGTCTTGCTCGTGGGCGTTGGCCTGATTCTCGCTGCCTGCGCGCCTGCCACTCCGGCCGCTCCGGCGCCGGTCGCCACAGTCGCCTCGGCCGCGACATCGATTTCGGAAACGAAATCCGATTCGGCCCTTGCGGGCACGTCCTGGCAACTCGCCACGCTTTGGCCGCCGCCCGGCAGCACGCCCGTCCCGCCGGAAGATGCCGCGAGCCTCACCTTCGGACCGGACCGCTACACCGGCTTCGCAGGGTGCGACTGGTACCAGGGGATGTACAGCCTCGACGGCAGCGGCATCTTTATGCAGCAGCCGGCCAAGACGATCGGCGGCTGCGTCAACAAGCCCGCGGCAACTGAGCAGCAGAGCACGTTCCTCTCGATGCTAACGTCCGCGACGACGTACGAAGTCAAGGACGGCAAGCTTGTCCTGTACAACACGGACAAGCAACAGCTCCTGACGATGACGCCGCTGGAACCGTCTCCTTTCGAGGGCACCACCTGGCAAGCGTTGTTCTACTTCACCACGGACGGCGGGATCTGGGTGCCTGCGTTGCCCGGCGCGACCGTGACCGCGAAGTTCGACGGGAAGACCATGTCGGGGAACGCGGGCTGCAACGATTACTCCGCGAGCTACACGAGGAACGGCAACCTGATCCAGCTTGGCCCGGTCACCGCCACGCAGAAGACCTGCGCCACACCGGATGGCGTTATGGAGCAGGAGCAGGGTTACCTGAAGATGCTCGATTCGGTGCGGGTCATTCAGCAGTTCCCCCGCTCGATCGAGTTCCTGACCTCAGACAACACACCGCTGCTGGCCTTTCACGCAGAGTAGGAGTCTATCGATGGGCAAAGACAAGGACAAGAAGAACAAACGCAAGGGCGGCGAGCCGGTGCAGCCGACCGCCCCCGAGGCCGCGGAGGTCGTCCGCGTCGCCGCAGCCGAGGTGACTGCTCCGGCGGAGCCAAAGGCGAAGATGAGCCGCAAGGAGTACGAGGCAGAGCTGGAGAAGCTCGAAGTTGAACTCGTGAAGATGCAGGAGTGGGTGAAGGCCACGGGCGCAAAGGTCTGCGTGCTCTTCGAGGGGCGCGATGCGGCCGGCAAGGGCGGCATCATCAAGGCGCTTACGGCGCGCACGAGTCCCCGCGTGTTCCGCGTCGTCGCGCTGGCCTCACCGACGGAACGCGAGAAGTCGCAGATGTACTTCCAGCGCTATATGCCGCACTTGCCTGCGGGAGGCGAAGTCGTCTTGTTTGACCGAAGCTGGTACAATCGGGCGGGGGTAGAGCGCGTAATGGGCTTTGCCACTGAAGAGCAGGTGAGCAATTTCCTCCGGTGGGCGCCCACGGTCGAACGCGCGATCATCGGGTCGGGGATCATCCTCGTCAAGTACTGGCTCGAGGAGACGATGGAGGACCAGACCGAGCGGTTCGGTGAGCGGATCAACGATTACCGCAAAATCTGGAAGTTGAG
This sequence comes from Anaerolineae bacterium, assembly GCA_025454635.1. Lineage (GTDB taxonomy): Bacteria > Chloroflexota > Anaerolineae > CG2-30-64-16 > CG2-30-64-16 > JALOOB01. Next base: position 3,141 of record JALOOB010000206.1, on the reverse strand, counting down.
CCCGATGGACCTGGAAAGCCACCGCCGGTGGTACGATTACTCGCGGGCGCGCGACGAGATGTTTGCCGCGACCGACTGCCCGGAGTCGCCGTGGTACGTGGTGGACTCGCACGACCAGAAGCGCGGCCGCCTGAATTGCATACGTCACCTGTTGAGCCTCGTGCCGTACCACGAGGTCCCGCACGAGAAGCCGGTGTTGCCCGAGCGACAGGCAAAGGGCGACTACGTGGAACCGAATTACCCGTTCCGGCGAATTCCGGAGAAATACTAGCCCCACGAAAGGTCCCGGACTATGCCTGACACAAGCTCAAATCAACCGACGTGGTACACGATGCCTGCGGAAGCGGTCGGCCAGCAGCTCAAGGTCGATCCCGCCAAGGGGCTGAGTTCGGCCGAGGCCGCGCAACGGCTGCAGCAGTACGGACCCAACCAACTTGCGGGCAAGAAGAAGGAGCCAGGATGGCTCTCCTTCTTGCGGCAGTACAAAGACTTCATGCAGATCATCCTGATCGGCGCGGCGGTGATCAACCTGATCTTCACGCAGGACCTCCGTACGTCCGTCATGCTGGTCTTGCTGACCGTCTTCAACGCGGTGATGAGCCTGCGGCAAGAGTCCAAGGCCGAGGCCAGCCTGGCCGCGCTCGAGAAGATGATGAAGAACATCGCGCGCGTGCGCCGCGACGGCCAGGCGGTCGAGATCGAGGCCGAGCAGATCGTACCGGGCGACATTGTGCTGATGGAGGCGGGCAACCGCGTCCCGGCGGACGGGCGCCTGTTCGTCACCGCAACACTCGAAATCGAAGAGGCCGCGCTGACGGGCGAGAGCGTCGCATCGCCGAAGGACACGGAGACCATTGAGAAGGCGGATGCGCCGCTGGGCGACCGCCACTGCATGGCGTACATGAACACGGCGGTGACGCGCGGCCGCGGCGAGATGATCGTCACCACGACCGGCATGGGCACCGAGATGGGCAAGATCGCCGATCTGCTCAACAAGACTGAGGCGGACAAGACGCCGCTGCAGAAGCAGCTTGACCGGCTCACCATCATCATCGCGGGCCTGGCGGGCATCGCGTTTCTCGGCATGTTGGCGCTTGGGCTGGCGCGCGGCCAGTCTTTCGACGCGATCTTCGTCGCGGGCATTGCGCTCGCCATCTCCGCCATTCCGACCGGCCTGCCCGCGGTCGTGACGACGCTCTACTCGATGGGCACGCAGGTGCTGGCAAGCCAGAACGCCATCGTGAAGCGCCTGCCCTCGGTGGAGACGCTCGGCTCGGTCTCGGCCATCTGCTCGGACAAGACGGGCACGCTGACGCTGAACAAGATGACGGCGCGCGAGTTCACCATTCCGGGCGTGAACCGCTACAAGGTGACGGGCGAAGGGTACAGCACGAAGGGCGAACTGCTCCATTCGGGCGGCGCGAAGATCGACCTGGACGAGATCCTGCTGCCGATGGCGCTGTGCGCTGACGCGCGGCTCGACGGGGACGGCGGGCCGCAGACCGGCCTGATCGGCGATCCGACCGAAGGCGCGCTGATCGTACTGGCCGAGAAGGGCGGCATCAGCATCGAGGGCGCGCGGCAGATGTACCCGCGAATTGCGGAAGTGCCGTTCGACTCGGATTACAAGTTCATGGCGACCTTCCACAATATGACAAACCATGAGGGGAAGCCGGTCGTGCGCTGCTTCGTCAAGGGCGCGCCCGACGTGTTGATCGCGCGGAGCGCGGCGGTTTGGCAGCCGGGCGGCGCGGTGGTCGTGCCGCCCGAAGACCGGACGCAGCTGGCGTTTGATCCGAAGGGGCCGGCCGGCGACGGCAAGCTCCTCGACCTGGTCAAGGACCTGACGTTCCTGGCGATGGTGGGCATCGTGGACCCGCCGCGCGCCGAGGCGAAGGCGGCCATTGCCAAGTGCCACAGCGCGGGCATCCAGGTGCGCATGATCACGGGCGATCACGCGGTGACTGCTGCGGCCATCGGGCACGAACTGGGCATCGAGGGCAAGGCGCTCACCGGCGCGCAATTCGCGGCCATGAGCGACGATGACCTGAAGAAAGACCTGGACAACATCGGCGTCATCGCCCGCGTTGCGCCGGAAGACAAGATCCGGCTGGTGCGCCTACTGCAGGAGAAGCAGAATATTGTTGCCATGACGGGCGACGGGGTGAACGATGCGCCGGCGCTCAAGAAGGCAGACATCGGCGTCGCGATGGGCATTACGGGCACCGAGGTCTCCAAAGGCGCCGCGGTGATGATCCTCACCGACGACAACTTCGCGACCATCGTGAAGGCGGTCGAGTTCGGCCGGGCCATTTACGACAACCTGGCGAAGTACATCCGCTTCCAGATGACCGCGCTGGTGGCGTTCATCGCCTCGTACCTGGGCGCGGCGTTGTTCCTGATCGCGGGAGGCGTGCCGTTTTCGCCGCAGGTCGTGTTGTGGATCAACTTCCTGGTGCAGGTGCCCATCGCCATCGCGCTCGGCTTCGACAAGCCGTCGCCCGGCCTGATGGAGCGCAAGCCCCGGCCGCTCAGCCAGCCCGTGATGAACCGGGCGCAATGGACGCGAGCGGTGGTCATCGGCGTGCTCATGACAGTCGGCACGCTGGCGCTCGAAGCCCTGTATACTCCCGGCGGCGATCCCCTCATGTTCACGATGGGCTTTGCGGTGTTCTCGCTGTTCAATATCGTCATGGGTCTTGCGGTTCGGAGCGAGACTGACAGCGTGTTCAACCGCGACATCATCTCGGACCGGCGCCAGCTGATGCTCTACGGCCTCGCGCTCCTGCTGACCTTGCTGCCGACAGAGCTCGAGTTCATCCGGTCGCGATTCGGCTTGACCAGCCTGACCATGCAGCAGTGGCTGATCTGCGCCGGGCTGGCGTTCGCGCTGCTGCTGGTGACCGAGGTCATGAAGGTCTTTATCCGCCGCAGCCGGCGCCACGAGGCAGCGGCTGCGGAACCCGTCGCCGTGTCGGGCCCGGCCCCGGCATAAGGCTGTTAGCGCATCCGATTCGCACCGATTCGTAAGGAGACATTCTGATGACTGAACCGAAGGAACAAGAACAAGCGACTGAGCAAGCCGCGCCGGAAGTGGCGCCGGTTGAGCCGGCTGTCCCCGAGGCGGCGCCCGTGCCGGCT
>JALOOB010000512.1 GCA_025454635.1 Anaerolineae bacterium | reverse complement strand
CTTCCGCCGCAGCTTTTCGGCATACTGCGCCCACACCGGCCGCTGCGTCTTGCTCCACAGGTTGAAGAACGACGACCACTGGTCCGGGTGGCCGCGGATCAGATCTTCGAGCGCGGGCACGGTGCGCGCCATCAGTTCCTCTTCCGTCTCGCCCGGCCGCGGAATGATCGGCGCGCGGATCTCAATGATGATACGGTGATCCGGCCCGCGGTAGGTCAGCCCGGGAAAGATCCATGCGCCCGTGCGCAGCGCGAGCTTGACATGCCCCGTCGGCATCGTCGTTTCCTCGCCGAAGAACTCAACCCGCATGCCCGTTCCCTTGACGTCCCGGTCGACGACGAGCCCGATGAAGCGCCCGCGCGCCACCGCGTCCTCCAGCTTCGGCAGCGCGCCGCCCAGCGGCACCTCCTCGATGTTCCCGCGGCTTCGTATCTGCGCGAAGATCTCGTCGATGCGCGGATCGTTATGCTTGAGCACCACCGCCGTAATCGGCACGCCGAGCAGGCCGAACGCGGCGCCCGCCAGCTCCCAACTGCCCATGTGCGCGGTCATGACGATCCCGCCGACCTCCTCGTCGCGCGCCGCTGCGATATGCTCCAGCCCGCGAATGTCCGCCACATACTTGTGCATGTTCGCGACCGTCATGCCGGGGATCAGAAAGATATCGATGATCGAGTAGGCGAAGTGGCGGAAGGCCGCGCGGCCGTAACGCCAGCGCGTGAAACGGCTGACGCCCGGTCCAAGCACGTGGTCAAGGTTGGCGTAGATGCCGCGGCGGCCGGTAGGATTAAGCCCGAAGTTCAGTTCGGCTACGACGCCGATGAAGAAGTACAGAAAGCCGCGCGGCAACCGCCTGACGATCCAGAGCGCCAGGCGGTAAAGCTGATAGTTCTCAAAGGCCATGGGCCAATTTTAGCCGAGAGTCGTCCTGAGGATAAAGATCAGCACGATGAACAGGAAGCTGAACAGGTAGAAGATAAACGCGTTCTTGTGCTTCCCGGCGTCCGTCGCCGCCTTGCGCGAGCGGCTCCGCCCAATATGCGCCAGGACGAGCGAAATCAGCAGAAACAGCGGGTGCTCGATCACCATGAACCGGCCGAGCGAATTGCCCATCAACGCGCCGGCCGCGGTGATGCGCCACGGGCCGACAAACCAGAGGATCATGCCGAGCAGGAACTGGATGTCGATCGCCACGGTGAAGAACAGTCCCAGCCGGTCATCCAACTGCGTCCACGGCTGCTTGCCCAGCAGCGCCTTGACCAGCGTGACCAGCGCCACGACGAGCAGCACCCAGCGCCAGATCATGTGCAGATCGTAGACGATATTGCCGGTGAAACCAAAGCCCACGTTGGCCTCCTGTGGTGGTGAGAGCGGTTGCTTGAACGCAGGATCACAAACCGCGCGTGATGATACGCCGGGTGACCGCAGGTGTCAAACGAGCGCGCCGAAAGGCGAATGAAAGGGGTAATTTGACACTTTCGGGCCATCTGCGTATACTCATAGTCGCTCACGGGGCTGTAGCTCATCTGGGAGAGCGCTACAATCGCACTGTAGAGGCAAGGGGTTCGAGTCCCCTCAGCTCCACTAAGACGCAAACTGGAGGCCGACATGCTTAAGCCACTGCTTCGAAAGGTAGGCCTGTTCTCGTAAGAACGAAGGTCGGCGCTATGGGCCTGTAGCTCAATTGGGAGAGCGCTTGAATGGCATTCAAGAGGCAAGGGGTTCGAATCCCCTCAGGTCCACTACCGGCAACCAGTTTGGTCCGCATGAGTCCCCTTCGTTAGTTGAACGAAGGGGATTTTTGTTTTTGTCAGCCCATCATGACCAGGGGAGCAAGGGAACTATGAACGCGAAGCACATTCCGCAGGAGATCGAACCGAAGTGGCAAAGCCTATGGGCCGAAAGCGGCCTGTACGTGACACGCGAGGCGCCTGACCGGAATAAGTGGTACTTTCTTACGATGCTCCCCTACCCCTCCGGCGACCTGCACATCGGCCACTGGTACGCGATGACGCCATCGGATGCGGGCGCGCGCTACAAGCGCATGCAGGGCTACAACGTCTTCTTCCCCATCGGGTTCGACGCGTTCGGCCTGCCCGCAGAGAACGCGGCGATCAAGCACGGCACGCACCCGTACACCTGGACCATGGGCAACATCGACAAGATGCGCGGCCAACTGCGCAGCATGGGCGCGATGTGGTCGTGGGAGCACGAGGCCGTCACCTGCGACCCCGAGTTCTATAAGTGGTCGCAGTGGTTCTTCCTGAAGCTGTACGATCACGGGCTGGCCTATCGCAAGAAGAGCCCGGTCGACTTCTGCCCGAAGTGCAACACCACGCTGGCGCGCGAGCAGGTGGTCGGCGACGAGCGGCGCTGCGAGCGCTGCGACACCCAGGTGGAGCGCCGCCTGCTGGAGCAGTGGTACTTCAAGATCACGGCCTACGCCGAGGAACTGAAGCGCTTCGACAACATTGACTGGCCGGAGCGCATCCGGCAGGCGCAGCTCAACTGGATCGGCGACCGCAGCGAAGGCGCGGAGGTCGTCTTCAAGAGCGAAGAGGGCGACGAGATCGTCATCTTTACGACGCGGCCCGATACGCTGTGGGGCGCGACGTTTATGGTGCTGGCGCCCGAACACCCGCTGGTGGACAAGCTGACGCCCGCGTCGCACCGGGAGAACGTGCGCGCGTATCAGTTCCAGGCCGGCCGCACGACCGAGATGGAGCGCGGCGCGGCGGAGCGCGAGAAGACCGGCGTCGACACCGGCGCGTTCGCCATCAACCCGGTCAACGGGAAACGCGTGCCCATCTGGATCGCAGACTACGTGACCATGTCCTACGGCACGGGCGCGATCATGGGCGTGCCCGCGCACGACGATCGCGACTTCGCGTTCGCGCTGAAGTTCGGGCTGCCCATCATCCCGGTCATCGCGCGCAACGACGGCCGCGCGAAGAGCGCAGTGTGGGAGGGCTCGGTCGACGGCGACTTTGCCGCCGCGCTGGCCGCAGGCGGCTTCAAGAACGAGCGCATCGCCATCGCCGACCGCGGCGAGTTCTACGCCGTCGAGCTGTCCGGCGAGGCCGAGGCGGCCGCGTACCGCAAGCTGCTGCAAGCGCACCTAAAAGCGGGCCACTGGGCCGACATCGTCGGCATGGGCTGGCAGGTCGTCTTCCCCGATGCGGTCCTGACGCTGGATTCCGTTGAGGCGGACGCGGAGATCATCGCGACACGCGGGCTACGACTACATGCGCCGGTTCCGAACGACAATGGAGATGTGGCACGCGGTCGAGTGGTATCGCGACGTCCTGTATCACCACGAGTACGGCACGATGGTCAACTCGGGCGAGTTCACCGGCACGCCGGGGAGCGAGGCGAAGGCGAAGGTCACCGCGTGGCTGACCGAGCAGGGCATCGGCAAGTTCGACGCGCAGTACCGCCTGCACGACTGGCTGATCAGCCGCCAGCGCTACTGGGGCGCGCCCATCCCGATGCTGTACTGCGACCAGTGCGGCGTGGCGCCGGAGAAGTACGAGAACCTGCCCGTCGTCCTACCCACGGATGCGCAGATCCCGCCCACCGGCGAGAGCCCGCTGAAGTTTCACGACAGCTACCTGCACGCCACCTGCCCGCACTGCGGCGGACCGGCGCGCCGCGAGACCGACACGCTGGACACCTTCATGTGCTCCTCGTGGTACCAGTACGCGTATGTCTCGCCCTACTGGAAGGCGGGCGAGAAGCTCAGCCCGGACGACCTGCCGTGGGACAAGGCCGACGGCGACTACTGGCTGCCGGTCGATCAGTACACCGGCGGACATGAGCACGCGACGATGCACCTGCTGTACACGCGCTTCTTCACCAAGGCGCTGAACGACATGGGCATCGTGCGCTTCCGCGAGCCGATGGTGCGGCTGTTCAACCAGGGCAT
>JALOOB010000205.1 GCA_025454635.1 Anaerolineae bacterium | reverse complement strand
GCGCGTCAAGGAAGAACTCGCGGGCAGCCAGCGCTACTACGACTTCAAGCGGCGCTGCGTGTTCTGCGACATCATCAAGCAGGAGACGCGGCTGACGCGTGAGCGCGTCGTTTTCGAGAACGACCTGTTTCTCGTCGTGTCGCCCTTCGCCGCCCGCGTGCCGTTCGAGACGTGGATTCTGCCGAAGCAGCACAACAGCGATTACCTGAACATCAATGCGGCGGAGTTCGGCGGATCCGCCCTTCAACTTCCTGATCCATACGTCGCCCTTCCGCCGGCCGCGGCCCGGCTACTGGTCGACGATCCAATTCGACTATCACTGGCACCTGGAAATCATCCCGCGCCTCACGCGGCCCGCAGGCTTCGAGGAAGGCTCCGGGTTCTTCATCAACCCGGTCTCGCCCGAAGAGGCTGCGGACGTGCTCGCGCAGGCCCCGCTCCAGCCCAAGGTGGTCGAGCTGCCGACCGGACAGGATCAGGATTTGGCTGCGGCCGCGTAGAGCGCTTAACCGGGCAGGGGCGAGTTTCCTCGCCCCTGCTTTGCGTTACCGCTTCCTCGTCTACGGCACGATATCCGCGACAGACGAGACGATGCGCGACGGCTGATACGGGTAACGGCCGACATTCTCCCGCGTCGTCACGCCGGACAGCACGAGGATCGTCTCCATCCCCGTCTGCACGCCGCCGATAATATCCGTGTCCATCCGGTCACCCACCATCACCGTGCTCTCCGAGTGCGCGCCGATGGAATTGAGCGCAAGGCGCAGCATCAGCGGGTTTGGCTTGCCGACAAAGAACGCGCTGATCCCGCTGGCGCGCTCGATCAGCGCGGCCACCGCGCCGCAGGCGGGCACAATGCCGCCCTCCGCCGGCCCCATCGGATCAGGATTTGTGGCGATGAAGCGGGCGCCTCCGGCCACCAGCCGGGTCGCAAAGGTCAGTTGCTCCAGCGAATAGTTCGTCGCCTCGCCCAGCACCACGTAGTCTGGGTCGCGCTCCGTGATGACGTAGCCGTTGCTGTGCAGCGCCCAGGTCAGGCCGCTCTCGCCGATTACGTACGCCGTGCCGCCCGGCCGCTGCGCCGCAAGGAACCGCCCCGTTGCCATGGCTGACGTAAAGATGCAGTCGGCCGAGATATCCAGCCCCACGCCGTTCAAGCGAAAAGCCAGGTCGCCGGGTGTGTAGCGCGAGTTGTTCGTCAACACGAGGAACTTCGCGCCGCTCTCGCGCAGCCGCGCAATGAACTCATTCGCGCCGGGAATAGGCGTTCCGCCGGTCACCAGCACGCCGTCCATGTCGATCAGGTAGCTCTTCGGTCCCTCAATCATGCCGTCCTCTATCTGTTGTGGCGCCTGTTCCGGGGTGGCGCGGGCCGCGGTGTGAGTTTGCGCCATAATTATCAATTGAGCAAATACGCGAGCAGGAGTTTGGCGGACGCGGCGAGCGCGTCCTGGTGCGTGCGCTCGAACGAGTGCGACGCGTCGACGCCGGGGCCGAGCAAGCCGATGCGGTGATCGCCGCCCGCGCGCAGCGCGGCCTCCGCATCGGAGCCGTAGAACGGATAAATGTCGAGTTTGTAGGGTATGCCGTACTGCTGCGCCAGCGCGACGAGCCGGCGCCGGATGCCGAGATCATACGGCCCGCCGCTATCCTTCGCGCAGATGCTCACCGCGCGTTCGTTGCCCTGCAATCCCTCGCCCAGCGCGCCCATGTCCACCGCGACCAGTTCCGCCACGTCGCCCGGCACGCCGGCTGCGGCGCCGTGGCCGACTTCCTCGTAGTTGCTGAAATGAAACGTCACGCGTTGCGCGGGCTGAACCCCGCTGTCGACGAACGCCTGGAGCGCGGCCAGCATGACCGCCACCCCCGCCTTGTCGTCGAGGTGACGCGACTTCACATAGCCCGTCTCGGTGACGACGGTGCGCGGGTCCCATGCGATCATGTCGCCCACTTCGATGCCCAGGCTGCGCGTGTCGTCGGCGGACGACGTGGCCGCATCAAGCCGGATTTCGACCTCGTCGATCTTCCACTCGCGGTCGCGCACCGGCTCACGGTGCACATGAACGGACGATTTCACCAACAACGCAGTGCCCGTGTGCGAGCGCCCGTCCGCGGTGCGCACCCAGCAGTACTCGCCGTTGACCGCAAAATAGGGATAACCGCCGATGCGGTCGAACGTAAGGCGGCCGTTTGGCTTAATCTGCGTCACGATGCCGCCGAGTGTGTCGACGTGACCCGTGATCGCGCGCGGCGCATCCTCGGCCGCGCCCGGCAACGTCACCGTCAATGCGCCCTTCTTGGTGAACACGGGTTCAAGCCCCATCTCCGCCAGCCAGCCCGCAACGAGCGCGAGCGCGTCGTCGGTGTCGCCGGTGGGGCTGGGGGTCGTGAGCAAGGCAACCAGTCGCTCGATCAGGAGGTCCATTCGGACTGCCGGTAAGGTTTGCATCGGAGATCACTCCTCGAAGAGAGAGGGCAAAACGTCAAGCAGTTCGGGCAATTCCGCGATGCGCGCATCCGGCGTGATCGTCGGGTGGGACTCCACGCGGTGGTCCACCTCGATCAGAATCGCTTTCATGCCAACCCCATGCGGACCGGCCACGTCAGGAATGAGGCGGTCGCCCACATAGACCGCGTTCTCTGCCGCCACGCCCAGCGCCTCCAGCGCAGCCTGAAAGATGCGCGGGTGCGGCTTGGCATATCCGATATCCGACGAGTAGATGCGCGCGTCGAACACACCCTGCAAGCCCCACCGCCCCATATTCGTAGTCAGAAAGCGGCCCGGCTGGATCGTGTTCGAGACGGCGGCCAGCAGCAGCCCGCGCGCGCGCAGCGCGGTCAGGGTCTCGACCGCGCCCTTTCGCAGCGGCGCGACGAGCTCTGGCCCGCCCCGGCAATACGCGTCTGCCGCGACCTCGGCGGTTTCCTCGTCGGAGGGCAGCCCGCGCGCCTCCAGGAACCGCCGCATGACGACCGGCGCGGCGAGGCCAATTTGCTCCGCGAGCGCGGCCTGGTACTGCGCCTCGCTGTCCTCAGCCAGCGCCGCGCAGAAGGCTTCGCGCGGGCCTGGCTCCACCCCGCGCGCAACCAGCGCATCGTACACGCGCGCGACGCGAAGCATCACGCGGGCCTCGTAGCTCCCGCGGCCTTCGCCCAGATCGACGACCGTGTCGCCCATGTCGAATAAGACGGCTTTGAGTTGGGGCACCGGTTATCTCCCTTTGAGGTGCGCCAGCCGCAGCGCGGCCGCTGGGTCGGGCGGAGGCGCAAGCGCGGCTAAATCCTCGCGCACGTGCTCGGCGTCCGTGCTCCCAAACAGCGCGGAACAAAGGCCGGGCAGCGATCGCGCAAACTGCAGGCTGCGCTGCCGATCGGTCCGAAGATGGGGGAATGCCTCGGCGAGAGCTTCTTTGGCCTTCGCCGGCAGTTCGCTCTGTCCCAACGCCGCGCTCGCCACGACGCAGAAACCAAGGTCGCGCGCGGCGGACACCGCGGTCAGGATGCTGTTGCGAACGGGCTGATTGCGAAACGTGAAGGCTTCGAGCATGGCTGCGTTTACGGGCAACTGAATCACCCGCAGGTGATGCCCGTCACCCGCAACCTCCGTCACAAGCCGGTGAATCACCTCCAAGCTCATGTAGTTGCGGTCGACCGGCGCCAGCCGGAGCGCGTCCCATGTCGCCACGCCGTAACAGCCAATGCGTCGCGCGGCGACTTCCTCCTCCAGCCGCGCAAAGGCAAGCTGGAGACGCCGCCGAAAGGTCTGCCGGTCGACGAAAGGCAGTTGCGTTTCGGGGTTTTGCAGGTAATAGACGTCGATCGCGTGCAGGCCCGTGTTGCGCAGGCTCCACGCCAGTTGCTGGCTGACGAAGGCAGGGGTCATGCAGTGGATGCCGCCCGCAAGGTCGTCCGGCTCAGCGATGCCGGTCGCGATGAAGTTATCGTACACGTAGCGCGCCGCGTCGTTTGCGTCCGTCCGGTACGGAATGAACCCCGCCTTGCTGCACACCACGATCTCGTCGCGCTGCGTCTGTCCCGCCGCAAAGCTGGCCGCGAGCGCCGCGCCGAGCGCGCGCTCACTGCGCTGCCCGCGGTAGCTCAGCGCAACGTCGAAGTGGTTGCACCCGCATTCGAGCGCGGCGACAATCGCGTGACGATATCGGGCGTCAATCTCGTCCGTCGGCTCGCCTGCGGCCAGCCCTAACCCCACGGACGAGATGCGGAGGTCGCCAAGCGCGTTGAAGCGGCCTGCTTCGTCGACCGGGGCGGACGCCGGGACCGCGCGCTCGACGAAGCGCGCGGTCCCGGCGGGCGTTGCGCGTCGGATCAACGCCATCAGGACGTGGCCGCGTTCGACTTCGCCAGCTTCTTCTGACGCTCTTCGGCTTTCCGGGCGATCCGGTTGAATGTGCTCGACAGGCCCATGGCCTTCTTGACGTCGCGCAGCGTCTCCGCCGCGATTTCTCGGTAGCGCGTCGTGCCCTGGAAGATGATCTCGTCGACCAGGCCGTTCTCGCGCGAATACACGGCTGCGCGCTCACGCATGGGATCGAGGAACGCGTTCAGCGATTGCGCCAACCGCTCCTTGACCTCCACATCTCCCACCTTACCCGCGCGATAACGGGTCTTTAAGTCCTCGACCAGCGCCTTATCCGGGTCGAACTGATCGAGGTACGTGAAGACGGGGTTTCCCTCGACGGTGCCGGGGATGTCTGCCCGGATGCGGTTGGGGTCCGTGTACATGCCGTGGACCTTCTTCCGCACCGTAGCTGCGTCGTCGCTCAACAGGATCGCATTGCCCATCGACTTGCTCATCTTGCCCTGGCCGTCCGTGCCGGGGAGCGTGTCGCCCTCGACGAGGTCGTCTGGGATCGGGAAGACTTCGCCGTACAGGTTGTTGAAGCGGCGAGCGATCTCGCGCGTGATTTCGACGTGCGCCTGGTTGTCCTTGCCCACGGGCACGAGGTGCGCGCGCGGCAGCAGGATATCGGCTGCCTGGAGCACCGGATAGCCCAGCAGGCCGAACGGTATTGTCTCCTCATCCATGAGCGCGGCGCGCGCCATGTCCTTGATGGAGGGCAGCCGCGCGAGCCGGGGCACGGTCACGAGATTGCCGAACAGCAGCGCGAGCTCGTATGTCTCGTGGACCGCAGACTGAAGGAAGATCGTGGATTTGTTCGGGTCGATGCCCGCGCTCAGATAATCGAGCACCAGCCCGCGGGCGTTGTCTGCCGTCTGGTCAATGTCCTCCCGCGCATTCTTCGTCGTCAGCATATGCAGATCGGCGATGATGAAGAAGCACTCGTACTCCTCCTGCAGCCGGACCCGATTGCGCAGGCTTCCGACGTAATGCCCCAGGTGCAAGCGGCCGGTTGGCCGGTCGCCCGTCAGAATGCGTTTCCTGCCTATCATAGTTGCCTCCCCTCTGCTCACGCCTGTTGCGGGCGCAAAAAAACCTCGTCCCGTTTGCAGGGACGAGGTCTGCTTTCCTCGCGGTGCCACCCTGATTGAGCCGCGTGCGCGACTCCCCTCTACCGACGGCGCAGGCATCCGAACCTGTGCGGCCGTCGCGCGCCCTGATAACGGTGGCGTCTCCGGCAAAGCTTCTTAGGCTTGCGACTCCCCGGCCCATTCCCCGTCGTCGCCGCTGCCTCGCTCGCACCTGCCGAGGCTCTCTGAGAACGCGTACGCCGGCTACTTGCCCGGTTCACAGTCATTATGCTGATGATTTGTTGGCGACAGTATGCCACAAACTGAAGGCGCGTGTCAAACGAAGAAGAATCGGACGCGGATGGGGCGGATCGCCGTGATCCTGAGACGATCATGACAGCCCTTCCCAATCCGCGTCCTATTTCGGAACGGTGACTCCCCAAATTGCGTCTATATTAATGTAGTATATAATGAGCGATCAAATGAATCCCGAGACCGGGCCGGTTGCCGACGCCCCAAGTGGCAGCGGCGAATGGGAGTGCATGGAATGCGGCTTCGTGATTGAAGGCGTACTCGAGCATCGCCCCGCGAAGTGCCCGGATTGCGGTGCGCCTGCCCAGGCGCTGGAGTTCTTTTCGGACGAGGGTGACGGGCACGACGGGTGGGATGTCCCCGCGACCGAGCGCCCGTACGATGAGGACGCGCACAACACAGCGGTGAATGACGACGATAAGCGTCTCCCGTGAAGACGCCTGATCGGACGATCTCAGGAGGATTAGGCCACCAGCGTGGCCGGACACTTGCTACCTTAGCTGGGTAACCACCGGCCGTGCGCCAGACGAGGGTGCGCGGGGCCGGTAGGGCCCGAGAAGAATTCGACGCATTAACCCCTGCGACCTACTTGGTCGGCAACTGCCTGGCATCCGCGCTGCGATTTGCAGCCGGAAGGCCCGAGCGGTTCTGCTGCCCTATGGGTCGCAGGGGTTTGTTTTTGCCGGGAAACCGATTTCGAGGATGGGAATGGACAACATAATCGAGCTGGAAGTCGCAAAGGAGGAGCCTCCCCACCGTGATGAAGAGCCCCCCCAACGGTTCGCCCAGGGGGCGCCCCTTCGTTCGCGCCGCGCGGCCATCTGGGCCGGCGTGCCGGACAGTCAGTGGGAGGATTGGCGCTGGCAGCTGAGCCACCGGCTGAACTCGGTGGAGGAGCTGAGCCGGATTATCAACCTGACACCCGAGGAGGAGGAAGGCGCGCGGAGCGCCGTCGCTGATCGATCCCGACGACCCGAACTGCCCGATCCGCCGGCAGGTAATACCGACGGCGAAGGAACTGGTCGCGTTCGACGGGCAATACGAAGACTCGCTCAACGAGGACGGGCACAGCCCGGTCCCCGGCCTCGTGCATCGCTACCCCGACCGGGTGCTGATGCTGATTACGACGCAGTGCGCCAGCTACTGCCGTTACTGCACGCGCAGCCGCATCGTCGGCGATCCGTCGGCCAACTTCGGCCGAACCGACTACGATGCTCAGATCGACTACATCGCGCGCACGCCTGCGATTCGCGACGTGCTGCTCTCCGGCGGCGATCCGTTGGTGCTGCCGCCGAAGGTGCTCGAAAACATCCTGAGCCGCTTGCGCGCGATCGAGCACGTCGAGATCATCCGCATCGGCAGTCGCGTGCCGGTCTTCATGCCCCAGCGAATCACGCCGGAACTGGTCGCGATGCTGCGCCAGCACCACCCGCTGTGGATGAACCTGCACTTCAACCATGCGAAAGAACTGACGCCAGAAGTGGCAGAGGCGGTCGCGCTGCTGGCCGACGCGGGCATCCCGCTCGGCGCGCAGACAGTGCTGCTCGCGGGCGTGAACGACTCGGTGGAGGTGATGACCGAGTTGGTGCGCAAGCTGGTGAAGAACCGCGTGCGGCCCTACTACCTGTACCAGTGCGACCTGGTCGAGGGCGCGGGACACTTCCGCACGACGGTCAGCAAGGGCATCGAGATCATCGAGGGCTTGCGGGGCCACACGTCCGGCTATGCCATCCCGACCTACGTCGTCGATGCGCCAGGCGGCGGCGGCAAGATTCCGGTCATGCCGCAATACCTGATCAGCCAGGCGCCGGGCAAGGTCGTCTTGCGCAACTTCGAGGGGTTCATCACCACCTACAACGAGCCGAACGACTACACCGGGCACACGACGGCGCGGCCCGAGCATCCGCTCCCGCGCAAAGAGCCAGGCGACGACGGCGTCCACGGCCTCCTGAGCGGCGAGCGCAAGCACATCAAGCCGGAGGGCTTCGACCGCGCGCATGCGCGCGGCAAGCCAAAGCGTGGGGAAGTGCGCTGGGACCCCGCGCCGCACGGCGAAGCGCTCACGCTGCGGATCAACGGCAACGGCAAGAACGGGCATAACGGCAACGGCCGCAACGGCACGCACGGATAAAGCAACCTTCGCCGCAGAGGGCGCAGAGAACTCAGAGAGAGGGCGGCGCAGTCTCGCCCTGACGCTCTCTGTTGCCTCTGCGGCCTCTGCGGCAAAAAGACAACTTGCTGGCGAGAGGCAATTCATGGGTTTGAACATCGCGGTGCTGGCGAACCTGAAGCGCAACGCGCCGAAATACGAGGGCATGTCCGACGATGCGTGGGACGACCTCGACTCGGACACAACCATCGACGCGATCTGCTCCGCGCTGGCTGCGGGCGGGCACACCGCAACCTTCCTCGAAGGCAACCTCTCGCTGATCGAAGAACTGCCCAAGCTCAAGCCTGACCTCTGCTTCAACATCTGCGAGGGCCACTGGGGCGACTCGCGCGAGTCGCACGTGCCCGCGCTGCTCGAAATGCTGCGCATCCCGTACACCGGCAGCGGGGTTCTCGCGCTGGCGCTTACGCTCGACAAGCCGATGACCAAGCGCGTGCTCGCCCATCACCGCCTGCCCACGCCCGAGTTCCAGGTGTTCGACGCGGCCGACGAGCCGCTCGATCCGGCCCTGCGCTTTCCCATGTTTGTCAAGCCGAGCCGCGAGGGCACGGGCATGGGCGTCAGCGCGCAGTCCATCGCGCGCGACGAGGCCGAGTTGCGCGGGCAGCTGCGCGCGCAACTCGCGCGTTACCGGCAGCCGATCCTGGTCGAACGCTTCATTCGCGGCCGCGAGCTCACGGTCGGCATCCTGGGCAACGGCGAGGGCATCCGCTTCCTGTCGCCGCTGGAGGTCAACTTCGCCGCGTACCCCGACAGCGAAGCAGACGTCTACACCAACCGGATGAAGACGGAGTGGGCGCACGAGTTCAAGTACCTGTGTCCTGCGCCGCTCCAACCCGCGCAGGTAGCGGAGTTGAACCGCCTCACTGCAGCCGTCTTCCGCGTCACAGGCTGCCGCGACGTCGCGCGCGTCGACTTCCGGCTCGAATCCTCGAAGTGAATCCCCTGCCCGGCCTGTATCCCGGCCTGAGCGATCTCGTGCTGGAGGCGGCCGCAGAGGACGCCGCGCGGGGCGTCACCCCCGCCGCCAGCTACGACGCGCTGATCAACGAGATTGTCGCGGTCGCCGTTCGCCGACTGGGACCCCGCGTTATCTGATCTTCGCACAATTGTTAAGCAACGTTGCTTGCCATTCGCTAACCCGCGGGCTATAATCGCCACTATAAGTTCTGCTCCAAAACTCCGCGCGCCTGCCAGGCGCGAAGAACTCACCTTCAAGGAGGAACCCGATGAAGCACTCCTCGTCCAAGGTCGCGCTCCTCGCGCTGATCCTGGCCCTCGCGTTCACCATGCTGCCCGGCGCAGCAACCCCGCCTGCGCGGGCCCTCTCAGCCGACATCGTGATTAGCCAGGTCTATGGCGGCGGCGGCAATACCGGCGCTCCGTATACCCACGACTTCGTAGAATTGTTCAATCGCGGCTCAAGTAGCGTCTCACTTGCCGGCTGGTCGCTACAATATGCGAGTGCAACTGGCACCGGAAACTTTGGTGCGAATAACGGACAGTTGACCGAACTGCCCAACGTCTCGCTGCAGCCGGGCCAGTACTATCTCGTGCAGGAGGCATCCAACGCCGCAGTCGGCTCTCCGCTACCAACCCCCGATCTCATCGACTCGACGCCCATCAGCATGGGCGGCACGGCCGGCAAGGTCGCGCTTGTCACGAGCGCAACGGGCCTTGGATGTAACGGCGGCTCGACGCAATGTTCGGCCGCGCAACTGGCTCAGATCAGAGATCTCGTGGGCTATGGCAACGCGAATTTCTTCGAGACTGCGCCAGCTCCCGCTACGACTAGCTCCACCGCGGCGCTGCGGCTGGGGTACGGCTGCACCGAGACCGACAACAACGCGCTCGATTTCGCAGCCGGCACCCCAACGCCTCGCAATACTGCGTCAGCCCTTAACCCGTGCGCAGCAGCCGATGCCGCCCCTGAGGTGACCAGCACCTACCCGGTCGATGGCGCGACCGATTTTCCGGTCAACGCGAACCTGTCGGTCACCTTCAGCGAACCGGTCAACGTCACTACGTCGTGGTTCACGCTGCAATGCGCCACATCCGGCAATGTGGCGACGGCCTTCAGCGGCGGACCGACCGCCTTCACGCTCGATCCAGGCGTGACGCTTGTCAATGGCGAGACCTGCACCCTCACGGTCCTCGCGGGCCAGGTGACGGATCAGGACGGCAACGATCCGCCGGATAACATGGTGGCGAACTTCGTCGTCGGCTTCAGCCCTTACGACGTATGCGAGACGGCATATACGCCCATCTATACCATCCAGGGCAGCGGGTTGTCGGCCGCGGTCACGGGCAATGTCACCACAAAGGGCGTCGTCGTGGGTGACTTCGAGGGGAGTGCGGCCGCCTCCGGCTTCTACCTTCAGGACCTCACCGGCGACGGCGATGCCGCGAGCTCCGACGGCATCTTCGTCTTCACAGGCAGTTCAAATCTGGTCAGTGTGGGGCAGGTGGTCCGCGTGACCGGCTATGCGCGTGAGCGCTTCAACCAGACCACGCTCAACGGCGCCAACAGCAACAGCGCGGCAGTCCCGGCCGCCAACATCGTCGCATGCGGTACGGGCAGCGTCGC
>JALOOB010000204.1 GCA_025454635.1 Anaerolineae bacterium | reverse complement strand
GGGCCAGAAGCGCGCAAGCTGAGCGAGTCAAGCCGCGAGGTGGGCCGGTTTGTGGCGCGGGTGGTCAGCGACATCATGAGCGTGGTGGACCGGCAGGGCGACGACGCGCTATATCGCGACGGGTTGCTTCACATTTTGGAGGAGCCGGAGTTCGCGCTCGGCGGGCAGGCGCGCAACATCGCGCAGGTCATCGAGGGGCCATCGCTGGGGCACATTGTCACCACCGCCGCGCCGCCGCAGGTTGGCGGCGTGCAGGTGTTGATCGGCGGCGAGGGCCGCTGGCACGAGTTCGCGGACCTGGCGCTCGTCCTCTCGCGCTACGGCGTGGAAGGGGGCGCGAGCGGCCTGCTGGGCGTGGTTGGCCCGTTGCGGATGACTTATGACCGCACGATTGGCGCGGTGCGCTACGTGGCGGGACTGATGAGCGACCTGGTCGGAGATTGGTATGGAACAGGCGACCAGGCGGAAGGAGCGCAGGGTGGGGATGAACGAGCAGGATCAGATGAATAACGTGACTGCCAACGACGGCGCGCTGGAAGGCGAGGCAGCCGGCGCGCTGGAACTGGAACAGAAGCTGGCGCAGGCAGAAGCGCAGGCGGCCGAGTATCTCGACAACTGGCGCCGTTCCGTCGCCGAGCTGAGCAATGCGCGCAAGCGCATGGCGCGTGAGCAGGAAGAAACCGTTCGCGGCGCGGCCGCGCGGGTGCTGGAGCGTTTGCTGCCCGTGTTGGACGACGTCGACCGCGCCTTCGCCAATGTTCCGCCGGAGCAAGCGAACAGCGAGTGGGTCAGCGGGTTCCGCATGATCCAGCGCAAGCTGGAGGGCGTGCTCGAAAGCGAAGGGGTCACCCCCATCGCCGCGGCGGGCGAACATTTCGATCCGCATGCGCATTATGCCGTGACCTATGAGGAAGCGGACGGGCTGGAAGAAGGGCAGATCATTGCGGAAGTCGCGCGCGGCTACAAGCTGGGCGACAAGGTGTTGCGCCCCAGCATGGTGCGCGTGGCAAAAGGCTGAATAACACAATGACACGAAGACACAAAGAGCTTGTGCCTTTGTGTCATTGTGCTGAGCGTTCCAAGCGGGAATGAGGAGTCATTACATGAGCAAAATCGTCGGCATCGACCTGGGCACCACCAACTCGGTGGTCGCCGTGATGGAAGGCGGGGAGCCGGTTGTCATCCCGAGCGCGGAGGGATCGCGGCTCTTCCCCTCCGTCGTCGCCATCAACCCGAAGAACAACGAACGGCTGGTCGGCCAGGTGGCGCGGCGCCAGGCGATCACCAACCCGGACAACACGATTTTCTCCGTCAAGCGCCTGATGGGCCGGCGATTTACCGACCCGGAGGTTGCGAAGGCGCGGGGCGTGCTGCCCTATAAAATCGCGGAGCACTCGAACGGGGATGCCTGGGTCGTGATGGGCAGCCGCGATTACAGCCCGCCCGAGATTTCGGCGATGATCCTGCAGAAGCTCAAGGCGGACGCGGAAGCCTACCTGGGCGAGACGGTGACGCAGGCAGTCATCACCGTGCCGGCGTATTTCAACGACAGCCAGCGGCAGGCGACGAAGGATGCGGGCCGCATCGCGGGCCTCGAAGTGCTGCGCATCATCAACGAGCCGACCGCCAGCGCGCTCGCCTACGGCCTCGACAAGAAGGTCGACCAGAAAATTGTCGTCTACGACCTGGGCGGCGGCACATTTGACGTGTCGATCCTCGACGTGGGCGACGGCGTCTTCGAGGTGCTGAGCACGAACGGCGACACCTTCCTTGGCGGCGACGACTTCGACCAGCGCATCATCAACTGGGTGGCCGACGAATTCAAGCGCGAGAACGGGATTGACCTGCGCTCCGACCGGATGGCGCTCCAGCGCCTCAAGGAAGCGGCGGAAAAGGCCAAGGTCGAGCTGTCCACGGT
Organism: Anaerolineae bacterium; assembly: GCA_025454635.1. Classification (GTDB taxonomy): domain Bacteria; phylum Chloroflexota; class Anaerolineae; order CG2-30-64-16; family CG2-30-64-16; genus JALOOB01. Next base: position 4,587 of record JALOOB010000204.1, on the reverse strand, counting down.
CATGCAGACGGAGATCAACCTGCCGTTCATTACCGCGGATGCGACCGGCCCGAAGCACCTGCAGATCAACCTGACGCGCTCGAAGCTGGAGCAGTTGGTCGGGGACCTTATCGACCGGACCATTGAGCCGTGCCGCCAGGCGCTGAACGACGCCAAGCTCAAGCCGGACCAGATCGGCGAGGTCGTGCTCGTGGGCGGCATGACGCGCATGCCCGCGGTGCAGGAAGCCGTGCGCCGGTTCTTCGGCCGCGAGCCGCACAAGGGCGTCAACCCGGATGAGGTCGTCGCGATCGGCGCGGCCATCCAGGCGGGCGTGCTCGGCGGCGAGGTCAAGGACATCCTGCTCCTTGACGTGACCCCGCTGACCCTGTCGATCGAGACGCTCGGCGGCGTCGCAACGCCCATGATCGAGCGGAACACGACCATTCCGACGAAGAAGACGCAGGTCTTTTCCACCGCCGCCGACATGCAGACCGAGGTCGAGATCGTCGTGGCGCAGGGCGAACGGCCGATGGCCCGCGACAACAAGGTGCTCGGCACCTTCCGGCTGCAGGGCATCCCCCCCGCGCCCCGCGGCATGCCGCAGATCGAGGTCACGTTCGACATCGACCGCGACGGCATTTTGCACGTGGGCGCCAAGGACAAGGCGACCGGCCGCGAGCAGAGCATCAAGATCACCGCGTCAAGCGGCCTGGCGAAGGATCAGGTCGACCAGATGGTGAAGGATGCCGAGCGCCACGCGGAAGAGGATCGCAAGCGCAAGGCCGACATCGAGGCGCGCAACCGAGCGGACAACTCGCACTACCAGGTGCAGAAGTTCCTCCAGGACAACGGCGACAAGCTGGCCGATGCGGACAAGCGGCAGTTGCAGGATGCGATGGACGCGCTCAAGGCCGCGCTCGACCGCAACGCAAGCGCGGAGGAGCTCGAGTCCGCGACGAATGCGCTGATGACAGCGTGGGAGCAGGTGGGCTCGCGGATGCATGCGGCCGCGGGGCAGCCGGGCGCTGAAGGGCAGGCAGGCGCGGGTGGCCCGAACGGCGCTCCGGGTGACGGCGCACCTGGTGGTCAGGGGCAGCCGGGCGGCGAGGACGTCGTCGACGGCGAATACCGCACCATGTAACAATGGGCAGCCAAGCCGGCAAGGGAGCGAATCCCTTGCCGGTTTTTGCTTTTCAGACCCGAGGCGCTTCAGCCGCCTTACGAGATCACTTGAATAATATCAATTTGATATTGAATTATCGTTCTTCCTATTGACAAAAAGTAAAAACAGTCGTACACTCCCCGCAGAAGAAGGGAGCGAACGACCATGCGAACAGCGCCAAGCCTCTGCCCCGTTTGCGGCGACAAGCTCGCCGTGGCGCGGCTCCATTGTCCCAATTGCGACACCTCCATCGAAGGTCGTTTTCAGCCCTCGCGCCTCGAACAGCTCGGCCCGGAGCACCGCGCGTTTGTCGAGTTGTTCGTGCGCTGCGAAGGCAAGTTGAACTGGGTGGCCCAGGAGCTCAAGCTATCGTATCCCACAGTCCGATCGCGGCTCGATGAAGTGATCCGCGCGATGGGCTACGAAGTCAAGGAAATGCCGCCGGCGGAGGAAAAGCAGCGCCAGGCCGAGCAGCGCCAGTCAGTCCTGGACGAGCTCGCAGCCGGAAAGATCAGCTCGGCCGACGCCGTGCGTCAACTGCAGGCGATTCAGCAATGAGTCCCGCTCGGTGGCAGTCCGCCTTGCGGCGGCTGCGCGGGGGCGCCGAGCCCTCCTTGACGTTGGGCGCAAGCCCTGAGCTCGAAGCGCGGTTGGACGAACTTGACGCGGTGGTTGCGAGTGTGGCGCCGCCGCTGGACGAGGCAATCGCGGAACCGTGGGCGCCGGTTATACCTCAAGATCGGGTTGACGAGCGCGCGGCTCAACCCCTGCGCGCGGTTTACGGGGAGTTGGATATGGGCGAACGATTGACTTGCCCTGCGGCAGGGATCACCGAACTCGTTATCGAGAGCATGGCGGACGATGCGCGGATCCGACTCGCGCCCGAAAGCGCGGAAATCCGCGTTAGCGTCGAAAACGATGGCTGGGAGGCAGCCCAGCTCGTGGTCGAAGGCGAGCGAGCGCGACTGACGGGCGGCGCCGCGGAGCGTGTCGAAGTGCCCGCCGGCATCGCTATTGTCGTCGACGAGGCGTTAGGTGACGTCCGCGTCAAGGGGCTGGACGCGGCGCTCCGCTTCCGCTCGGTCGAGGGCGACTTACGTCTTGAAGACGTGGCGGGGCGAGTGGAAGTCGAACGCCTTCACTCGGATGCGCTCGTCGACAACGTGGCCGCGCTGCATCTCGGCGCGTGCGCGGGAGACCTGCGCTTCAGCGGCGGCGAGCTCGAAGCCGAGACGATCGCCGGCGACGCGCGTGTCGAACGCGCCTCCGCGTTCCGCGGCGGAAAGGTCCACGGCGATCTGTGGGTCGACCGGATTGACGGCGACCTGGACCTCGGCGTGGTTCACGGCGACGCGCGCCTCAATGCGGTGACGGGCGCGGCGCGGCTGGGCCTGGTGGCAGGCGATCTGCGCGTCTCGTCCGTGGCAGGCGGCTTGACGGCCGGCCAAGTGCACGGCGACGCGCAACTGGAAGGTCCATTCCCCGGAGATGGCTACACCGTAACCGCGAACGGCGACGTGGATCTGCGGCTGGCAGCCGAGGACGACGTGCGCCTCTCGGTGCGCGCGCTCGGCCGCATCCGCTCGAACCTGTCGCTCATCCCCAACGCCGACGGCACGCCGACCTTCACGTCAACCCTGGGCGAAGGCAAGACGCCGGTCACGATCATGTGCAACGGCGACCTGCGCATCGACGCGGCCGGCCGGGGGGAGCCGAAGCGCGGCTGGGAGAAACGATGGGGGTCAGGCGGCGATCCCTTCAGCGAGCTGAGCGGACTCGGCGACCGCATCCGGCAGCAAGTGAGCGCGTCGCTGGCCGCAGCCGGAATCAACCCGGAGACGGGCGAGTTCAACATCAATATCGGATCCGGCAAGGTGCGCGGCGGCCGCGGCCGTGGGCCGATGCCCGAGCCGCCCCGCCCCCCGACGCCCCCTCGCCCGCCGACGCCTCCCCAGGGGGCGCGGCCGTCGACGAGCAGCGAGCAGATGGCGGTGTTGAAGATGCTGGAAGAGGGCCGTATCACGACGGAGGAGGCCGACGCGCTCCTGCGCGCGCTTGGCGCTTGACTTGCGCCCTTTGTCGCTCTACACTTAGCGATATACTGCAAGGTAACTCAGCGCAGGGGAAGCCGTGTCCGCATATCTCCTGACCCGTCCCGAACCCCGGGACGGCCCGCAGCCGTTCGACCCCAGCCGGCACATGCGCCAGGTGGCGAATCTGGTCGCGACTGTGTTCGCGGACGAACTGGATTCGCGCGGGCGCGGGGCGCTGCGCGAAATGCAGTTCGTCGGGCGGCTCAGTCCCATGCTGGGCGATGCGCTGAGCATCGCGCTCTTCAACGAGTACATCTCCGGGCACGTCTGGGTCGAAGGGGGGCAGGTGATCGGGAATGTCACGCTGCAAAGCGTCGACCAGGCCGGCTCCCGTTGGCGTATCAGCAACGTCGCCGTCCTCCCAAGTTATCGTCGCCGGGGCATTGCACGCACGCTCATGCTCGACGCGCTGCGCGAGGTGGCCCAGCGACAGGGCAACTGGACCGTGCTTCAGGTGCGCGCGGACAACGACGGCGCGCACGATTTGTACCTGTCACTCGGCTTTGCCGATGTGTCCCGCGATGCGGTCTACCGGCTCCCCGCGACGCCCCAACGCATCCCGCCGCCCGATGCGCGGTTGGAGCAGCTACGCCCCCTGACCGGAGGCGACCTGCTCGACCTGGCGCGCGCCAGCCGGACTGCGCTGGCGCAATGGGCGGATCCGATCCGGTCGCAGGATTATCAGATCGGGCTGGGCAAAGCCGCGGGCGAGTGGTTCGGCCGCCTGGTCGGATTCTACCGGGTCGAGCGATGGGGCATCTGGGACGACAGGATGTTGCTCGGCGCCGTGGAGACGCGGGCAAACTGGTCGAGCGACTACTTCGTCATGCGGCTGGCCGTGCGGCCATCGGCGCGCGGCCGGTTTGAAGAAGCCTTGATTGCCCGCGGGCTCATGTCGCTCGCGCAGGCCGGCGCGATGCCGGTGATGATCGAACACGACGGGGAGCACGTTGAGGCAACCGAGGCGCTGCTGCGATTTGGCTTCAAGCCGCAGCGCGATTTGATCACAATGCGGCGCGCGGTCCGACCGCAGGACGCGCAACTCTAAGAAGCTGTTTGAAAAGGGCGTCTGTCTTCCGCAGACCGCCCGGCGATTAATCGCCGGGCTACACCGCGGCGCCGGATAAATGCGGCTGTCGGGGGCGGACCAGTCCCGTTTACGGGGCGCCGTTCAGAAGCCCGGCCATTGATGGCCGGGCGGCGCGCCGGGTAAACGCCTTTTCAAACAGCTTCTAGGGAACTGCGCCACTAAGGGGGTTATGGATGGCAACTGCCGAAGAGCGGATGCGCATTCTCAAGATGGTCTCGGACAAGCAAATCACCGCGGAGGAAGGCGCGCGGCTGCTCGAA
>JALOOB010000511.1 GCA_025454635.1 Anaerolineae bacterium | reverse complement strand
GCGCTGTGCACCGGCACGTATGCCATCATGAAACGCCGCGAGCGCAACATGGGGCACGATGCGTCGCATGGCGACGTGATCGAGATCGAGGAGGAATAATGGGACTTCACGCTCTTTCAACGCAGCGCGCGTTATCCTCGAACGAGCGGCGTGAACTGACGATTAAGTGGATCGGCGGACTGTTGGCCCTGTTGGTGCTGCTCGGCGGCGTAGCCGGCCTATGGCGGATGGCAACGGGCCTGGGCGCCACGACAGCGCTCACCGACGATATTCCCTGGGGCATCTGGATTGGCTTTGACTTCAGCCTGATCGCGTTCTCCGGCGCGGCGTTCACGATGGCGGGCGTCGTCTACATCCTCCGGCGCAACACCTACCAGCCGGCGCTGCGGCCCGCAGTCCTCACCGGCCTGCTCGGCTACACCGCGGTGCTCGTCCTGCTCGTGCTTGACCTCGGCCGGCCCGACCGCTTCTATCACTTCATCCTGTTCTGGAACGCGCACTCGCCGCTGTTCGAAATCTGCTGGTGCATTCTGCTCTATACCGTCGTCCTGACAGTCGAAGTGAGCCCGCAGGTGCTCGAAAAGCTGGGCCATCACAAGTGGGCGCACCGGATTCACCTGGCCATCGTGCCCGTCGCCATCATTGCGGTCACCCTGTCTTCGCTCCACCAGTCGACGCTCGGCACGCTGTACCTTAACATGCCGCACCGGCTGAATGCCTTGTGGTTTACGCCGATCCTGCCGGTGCTGTTCCTCACGTCCGCGGTGATGACCGGCTTGACGATGGGTGCGCTCGGCTACCGTGCGGCCTGCGCGGTGACCGGGCAGCAGATGGAGCGCCGCGTCTTCGCAGGGCTCGCGCGGGCCGCGGGCTGGATCGCCGTCTTTTACCTGGGGATCAAGGTGGGGGACTGGATCGTGCGGGGCCAACTGCCGGCGCTGTTCGCGTTCGACTATTACAGCAAGCTGATGTGGGCGGAGCTCGCGCTGATCGTCGGCCCGGCGCTGCTCCTGCTTCTGCCGAAGCTGCGCAACGACCTGCGCTCGCAAACTGCGGGGCTGCTGCTGCTTGCGGGCGGCGTGCTGCTGAATCGCTTCAACGCCACGCTGTTTGCGCAGGTTCAGCCGAACGGCGCTATTTACACGCCGGCTGCCGCCGAATGGCTCTCGACGCTCGGCGTCATCGCCGCGGCGATGCTGGCCTGGCTGCTCGCGGTGCGCTTCCTGACGGTGTTCGAGCCGCAGAAGCGACACGCGAAGGCCGAGGGCGCTCCGAAAGCGTCGTAGACTAGCGCGCTACGAGAACGATCTGCCACAGAGGACGCAGAGGTCACCGAGCCATCTCTGCGTCCTCTGTGATCTCTGTGGCCGAAGCGCTGTCAATTCACCATCGTCTTGAACCACTCGGCCGCCTGGCCGAAGTCCACGTTGCCGCCGCTGATCACCGCGCCGACCCGCTTCCCTGTGATCGGGTAGCGATGATTATGGGCCGCGGCAAGCCCCAGCACCCCGGTCGGCTCCACCACCAGCTTCATCCGGCTCCAAACAAAGTACATCGTGCGGATGAGGTCCTCGTCGCTGACGGTCATCATGTCGTCCACGTACTGCCGCACGAGCGGGAAGGTCACCTTGCCGAGATACGGGGTGCGCGCGCCGTCTGCGATGGTGGCGGGGTTGTGGACCGTGTGAAGCGTGCCGGTCTTGAACGAACGCGTCGCGTCGTCGCCCGCGGCCGGCTCCACGCCGATCACCTTGCAGCGGGGAGACATGGCCTTTGCCGCGATTGCGCTGCCGCTGAGAAGTCCCGCGCCCCCGCACGGCACGAACAGGACGTCGAGCTCGCCCACCTCGTTGAAGAGTTCCAGCGCGGCTGTGCCCGCGCCTGCGACAATATGGGGGTGATCGTAGGGCGAGACGAGCGTGTAGCCGTGTTCCTCAGCCAGCCGGCCCGAGATGGCCTCGCGCGTGTCCGTCGCGGTGTCGTAGACGACCACCTCCGATCACCCCGCGCGCGCGTTCGTCGTCGCTGAGGCGGCTCACCGCATTGTACGCGCCGCGAAACTTGAACGCGCCGACGCGCTGGAAGTTCTCGCACTTGAGGAACATCTCCGCGCCGCAGACCTCGTTCAGCAGGCGCGACGTGTGAACCGGCGTGCGGCGGGCCTTCCCCTCAATCAGGGCCGCGGCAGACACATCGATCCGCGCGCCGAACTGGTCCTTTAATTCCTCGATGTGGCTGATGACCAGGATCAACTGGAAATCGTCCTTGATCGCGTTGATCGTCTCAACTACCAGCCCCAGGCTGCGCGCATCCTGCGAGCCGAAGCCTTCGTCGATGACAAGGGTCTGCAATTGCGCGCCTGCGCGCCGCGCGAGCAGGTTGCTCAACGCGATCCGCAGCGCGAGGTTGGCGCGGAAGCTTTCGCCGCCGGAAAACATCTCGTAGGGCCGGGCGCCCAACTCGTCGGCCAGGATGATGTCGAGCGTCTCGATGACGCCCGCGCCTGACACCTTATCGCGCTGCGTCTCCAGTCGGAGGTTCATGCGGCCCTCGCTCATGCGCTGTAGCAGACGGTTGGCCTCAACCTCGATCTCCGGGATGGCGCTTTCGATAATCATGGCCTGCAGGCCCTTCTTGCCGAACGCGTCGCGCAGCTCGCCGTACAGCGAAATCTCCGCTGTGAGCGCATCCAACTGCTCCCGCAGCTTCCCCCGCCGGTCTTCCAGCCGCGCAAGCGAGTCGAGCTGCTGCTGCGCCGCGCCCTCCTTCTGTTGCGCGCGGCGACACGCCAGTCCCGCCACCTGCGCGGTTTCCTCGGCCTGTCGCAGCTTCAACTGAAGTTGCGGCAGCCCGGCGACCGCGGCCTGCAATTCGTCCCGGCGG
>JALOOB010000017.1 GCA_025454635.1 Anaerolineae bacterium | reverse complement strand
GCGACGGGCCGGTCATTTTCGAGCAGACGGAACCCACCCAGAAGGCGCAGGCGAAGGCTCATCGCGCGCCATTATCGCGCAAGGGTGTGCGCCGCGCTACCGCTGCCACGGCGGCGTGTCGGAGAGGAGCGTGTTGAACTCTGCGATCAAATTGGCCTCGTATGCGCCGGCGTATCTGCCCTCGCGAAACATCAGGGAGGCTTCGTCGTGGAATCTCTGCCACGACAGTTCCTCATGGCCGGGGTTGATCGGGTAGAAGAGCGCGCCGGCCGCGTGCGCCGCATCGCGGTCGCTCGGCGCGTCCCCGATCATCAGCACGTGGTCGTGGGGATACTTGCCGCGCGTCGCAAACTCGAGGTGTTGCCGCTTCGTGCCCATGTCTTGCCCGGCCATGACCGCCATATATCGGGCCAGCCCGTGCTCGCCCCACTCACGCTCAAGCGCGTCAGAAGGCGTCGTCGAGACCACCATCAGGTCCGCGAATTCCTGGACCTTCTGTAAGCTCTCGCGCACGTAGGGAAACGCGGGCACGCCGCGGACAGTGAGCTTGACTGCGGCGTCAATGGCCCGCGTCCACTCCAGGCCGAGCCACAGTTCCTCGTCGCCGTGCCCGGACGCAATATGCTCTTTCAGCCCGGCTTCGCTGGGCGACACACAGCAAGCAATAAACTCCTGCAGGGCATTACCCTCCGGCACCCTGACCCCGCGCGCCTGCACCTCGGGGCGCTCGGCGAGCAACTCGAACACCTTCACCAGCGCGGGCCAGCGGTTGGCCCCGCGCCATTTCGAGTAGAGGTTGACCCACTCCGCGGTCTCGCGGGCATATTTGGAGATGGGCTGCAAACCCCAGACCCGAATGGTGCTCGGGGTGAAGCACTCCTTTTGCTTCAATTCCATCGCGTCGAACGCGCAGCCGTCCGAGTCGATCCCAATAAAGTGGGTATGGCGCGGCTGGAAGTCAATCAGCACCTGGGCCGCAGGCGGAATACTGCTCATCGCTGTCTCTCCATCGAACTTGCGCCTCGAGCGCGGGCGAGCGGTTCCCTCTGCCCGCGGGCGCCCTCAGGATACAGTCTCCGCGCTTCATGCGCGCTTCATAAGACGAGGGGGATAGCGGCGGGAGAGAGGACGACTTTTGCGGCGTAACGAAAATTTAAGGTGAAGGTGATTGACAAGGTCCGGCAATCGGTAGTATAGTAAATTCATCAAACTAACTAATATTTCTCTGCTCTGCCACCACCATCTTTGGGCGTAAGCGCCCACACAAGGAGAAAGCTCTGATGGCCACGATCGCACCTTCCGCACTGCCTCCGGCTGCGCCAGCCTCGCACCTGACGCCGGAGTACAAGAAGACCCGCCCGGGCGCCATGTTCTCCTTCGCCGTCGGCACGATGAGCGACAGCATGGAAGGCGGCCTCATCAACACGCTCTTCCCCGTTATCCAGGCAGCCTTGGGCCTCCCCTTGGGTGCGTTGGGCACCCTGTCCAGCATCAGCAAGTGGGCTCGCATGCTCTTCGGGACGATGTGGGCCATTCTGGGCGACAAGTTCGGCCGCAAGAAGGTCCTCGTCCTCATGACCGGCTTCTGGGGGCTTTGGACTGCGGCCGCCGGCCTGGCGCAGAACTTCACCCAACTGCTGATCCTCTACTCCATCGGCGTCATCGGCACGGTTGCGGCCGAGCCCATCCAAAACGGCCTGATGGTCGATATGTTCGACGAGGACGAGCGCGGCAAGGCATATGGCACGCTGCGAACGATCGGCGTGGCAGCCAGCCTGATCCTGACGCCGCTGATCGGCCAGCTTGCGAACATCGAAAATGGCTGGCGCTACGGCATGTTCGTGATGGGCGGGATCAGCGTCCTCAGCGGCGTGCTGCTCATGGTGTTCCTCAAGGAACCGCCCCGCCGCGTGATTGCCGGCGACCCGGATGCGGGCAAGTTCAAGATGTCCGACATCAAGGAAATCGCCAAGATCCCGTCGTTCTGGCTGATGGCGGTCATGCTCCTCTTCGTCACCTCGATGGTGTTCTTCGCCTTCATGGTCACCTACTTCGTGAAGGTGCGCGGCTGGCAGACCTCGACCGCCGCGATCCTGTACACGGTCTTCATGGCCGGCTTTGCGCTCGGCGGCCTCACCGGCGGCGCGTTGGGCGACATCTTCCAGAAGAAGTTCGGCGACAAGGGCCGCGTCATGTTCATGCAGGTGTATCTGGTCCTGTGGGCCGGCATGACCTTCCTCTTCACGCAAATCGACTGGGGCTTCGGCCCGCTCGTGTGGGTGGTCGCCTTCCTGACCGGCTTGATCGGCTCGTGGGGCTTCTCCGGCTCGGTGCTGCCGATGGTCGGCCAGATCGTGGAGCCGCAGTATGCGGGCACGACCTTCGCCCTGCTCTTCTCCTTCATTCAGGGCGCCATCACGGCTGTCTACCTGCTGCTGATCGGGCCGCTTGTCACGGCGCTGGGCAGCCTCGACCGCGTCTTCCTCTTCATGGTGGTCCTCCCGTACGCGATCAACGCCGTCTTCTGGACCCTGTTCTACTTCACGTATCCCAAGGACGTGCAGCGCCGCCGGGCTCGTATGGCAGCCCGCCTGTCCGGCAACTAACCTGAACATCTGACTCACGATTTGGCCGGGCGACAGAGGCTTAGTCAACCTGGTTGACGCCACCAGAACAACTGATGCCCCTGTCGCCCACCAGCGAACCACGCGCGAACGCAGCTACGGAGGCGAAAGTGCTCTACCCCATTCAGAACAGTCACCGCAACAAGCTCGATCTTTCCGGCATCTGGGACTTCGCAACGGATCCGCGGCGGAGCCTGACGCCCGAAGATCTTCCCGGCGAACAAAATTGGCGCCCGATGGCGGCGCCCGGCAGTTGGAACGAGCAGTACGAGGATCTGTTCGGATACCTCGGTCTGGGTTGGTACGTCAAGAAGACGCACGTTCCGCAGAGCTGGGAGGGACAGCGGGTCTTCCTGCGGGTGGGCTCGGCCAACTATTTCGCCGCCGTCTACGTAAACGGCGTCAAGGTTGGCGAACACGAGGGGGGCCATCTGCCCTTCGCCTTTGACATCACGGACGCGATCAACTGGGACGGGGAGAATCTGATCGCGATCAGCGTCGAGAACGAGCTGCGGCCGGACCGCGTTCCGTCGGGCAACATGCCGAACTCCTCGATGAGCATGTTCGCCAGCACCCCGCCAACCACCTTTGACTTCTACCCGTTCGCCGGCATCCACCGGCCCGTGGTTCTGTACACCACACCGCAGACCTTTGTTGAGGATCTCACGGTCATTACGGATATTGACGGAACCGATGGCGTCGTGACCGTTCGGGCGCAACTGAACGCGGAGGCATCGGGCGCAGGCACGGTCAAACTGACCGCCGGCGGCAAGGAGGTCGCCGCAACTGTGCTGCGGTTCGCGGGCGGCCTGGCCGTAGTCGAGTTGCGTGTGCCGAACGCCCGCTTCTGGTCCGACACCGACCCCTACCTCTACGATCTTACCGTCGTGGCGGAAGGCAGCGCCAACAGCGGCGAAGATGCCTACACGCTCAAGGTTGGCATCCGCACCGTGCGCGTGGAAGGCGGCCAGATCCTGCTCAACGGCCGGCCGGTCAAGCTGAACGGATTCGGCCGCCACGAGGACTTTCCGGCTTCGGGCCGGGGCCTCAACCTGCCGCTCATCGTCAAGGATTACCAATTGATGCGCTGGACCGGCGCGAACAGCTATCGCACCTCCCACTATCCTTACAGCGAGGAAGAGATGCAGATGGCCGACCGCGAAGGCTTCCTGATCATCGACGAAATACCGGCCGTCAGCCTGCAAATGGCCGACGAAGCGAACTTTCCCGAGCGGCTCCGCATGTGCCTGCAGCAGACCGACGAGATGATCGCCCGCGACAAGAACCACCCTGCTGTCGTGATGTGGTGCGTGGCGAACGAGCCGATGCATGCAGGCGTGGGCGTTGGCGCGCTCGGCGAGAGCGACCCGAGGATCGAGGCGGCCAACCTGCCTGGCAAGCGGTTCCTGGACGCCCTGGTGGCCCGCGCGCGCGAACTGGACGCGACACGCCCGGTGACCATCGTCACCGTGATGGGCGGGCCGCAGTCGTGGATGGAGCAGTGCGACGTCATCTGCATGAACCGCTACTGGGGCTGGTACACGCTCGGCGGGCAGCTTGACGTGGCGCGGCAGAAGCTGGCGGCCGAGCTGGACCAGGTGTGGGACCGGTTCGGCAAGCCGGTCATCATGACCGAGTTCGGCGCGGACACAATCCCCGGCTACCACGGTCACCCAAGCGTAATGTGGACCGAGGAATACCAGGCCGACTACATCCGCATGCATCTCGAGGTTGCGGCCGAGCGCGAGTTCGTCGCCGGCATGCAGGTATGGAACTTTGCTGACTTCGCCGCGGTGCAGAGCATTGCCCGCGTCGGGGGCCTCAATCATAAGGGTGTGTTCACGCGTATCCGCACGCCGAAGATGGCGGCACACGTGCTGCGGGAATTCTGGGTCAGAGCGGCGGCGCCAGTGCGCGCGGAGCCGGTAACGGCGTAGCTGCCGGCTGTCCCTGTTGGAGGAGTCATGTCTGAAACAGCACCACACGCATTGAGCTTGGAACAAGCGCTCGAGGAGCTGAAAAGCGACCTGCATAACGGCCTGAGCACCGAAGAGGCAACTGCCCGGCTGGCGCGTTATGGCGCGAACGAGCTGAAAGAAAAGCCGCGGCCCGGATTTCTCAGGCTCCTGCTCGACCAGTTCAACAACTTCCTGATTATCATCCTGATCGGCGCGGCCGTCGTCTCCTTGCTCCTGGGTGAAACCGTCGATGCCATCGCGATCATCGCCATCGTGATACTGAATGCAACGCTGGGCGTGGTTCAGGAATCGAAGGCGGAGCAGGCGCTGGCAGCGCTGAAAAAGATGGCGGCGCCGAATGCCCGCGTGATCCGTGACGGTCAACAGGTCAGCCTGGCCGCGCGCGAACTGGCGCCCGGCGATGTGGTCCTCATCGAGGCGGGAAACTACGTGCCTGCGGACCTGCGCCTCATCGAGAGCGTGAACCTCAAGATCGAGGAAGCTTCGCTGACCGGCGAATCGGTCCCTGTCGACAAGAACGCGCGCCTCGTGCTGGAGCCGGACGCGCCACTCGGCGACCGCAAGAACGCCGCATTCATGAGCACGCTCGTCTCTTATGGCCGCGGGGCCGGTGTGGTTACGGCGACCGGCATGGCGACGCAGATCGGCAAGATCGCGGAGCTGCTCCAGTCCCACGAGGACGAGCAGACGCCGCTCCAGCATAAGCTCGAACAACTCGGCAAGACACTCGGCATCGTCGCCCTCGCGGTCTGCGGCCTGATCTTCGTTTACGGCGTCGTCCGCGACACTGACATCGCCGCGATCGGACAACTCGGACTGGCGGGATGGTTCACAGCGCACTCCGAGGAGTTGGTCGAACTGTTCATGACAGCCGTGAGCCTCGCAATTGCGGCTGTGCCCGAAGGTCTGCCGGCCGTCGTTACGATCTGCCTGGCGCTGGGCATGCAGCGCATGGTTCGACGCAACGCGTTGATCCGCAAGCTGCCCGCAGTCGAAACCCTCGGCTCCGCCAGCGTCATCTGCTCGGACAAGACGGGCACGCTCACGCAGAACCAGATGACGGTCGTCCGCGGCTGGGCCGGCGGGCTGGATTTCGCGGTCACGGGCGAGGGCTACACCCCGGAAGGCGAGTTCAAGCGGGACGCCACGAACGGGACTGAGGCCCCCATCATGCCGGTCCACGAACGGTCGACCGCGCTGCTGCTGCACGGCGGCCTGCTCTGCAACGACGCCAAGATCGAACACGTGATGACCGATGACGGCAAGCGCGTCTGGCGCATGATCGGCGACCCGACCGAAGGCGCAATGGTCGTGGCGGCCGGCAAGGCTGGACTGTGGCGCAACGAGGTCGAGAAGTGCCTGCCGCGCGTGGCCGAAATCCCGTTCGACTCCGAGCGGAAGTCCATGACGACCATCCATCCGACGGACGGGTGGCCGGGTGGGCCACTCGACGGCGGAACCGGCGTCGTGCCTCCGTTCGTCGCGTTCATCAAGGGTGCGCCCGACATTATCCTGAGCTACTGTGACAACATCGCGGTGAACGGGCACAACGAGCCGCTGACGCCGGAGATGCGCCAGACCGTGCTGGCCTCCAACAAGGACATGGCATCTGACGCGCTGCGCGTGATGGCGGTCGCCTATCGCCCGCTCGACGAGGTCCCCGAGGAGCCCAAGCCGGAGGATGTGGAACGCCACATGACCTTCCTGGGCCTGATGGGCATGATCGATCCGGCGCGGTCCGAGGTGAAAGCCGCAGTGGACGTCGCGCAGAGCGCCGGCCTGAAGGTCATCATGATCACCGGCGACCACAAGGACACGGCGCAGGCCATCGCGGGGCAGATCGGCATGTTGACCCCTGGCGGCAGGGTCGTGACCGGCGCGGAAGTCGACGCGATGTCTGACGACGAACTGGACGCGATGGTCCTCAACCTGGACACCTGCGCGCGCAGCTCGCCTCAGCACAAGATGCGGATCGTGGATGCGCTGCGGCGGAAGGACCAGGTAGTGGCGATGACCGGCGACGGCGTCAACGATGCGCCCGCGCTCAAGCGGGCCGACATCGGCGTGGCAATGGGCATCACCGGCACGGACGTGACCAAAGAGACCGCCGACATGGTGCTGACCGACGACAACTTCGCGAGCATCGTCTCGGCCATCGAAGAAGGCCGCATCATCTACTCGAACATCCGCAAGTTCGTGTTCTACCTGGTGTCGTGCAACATCGGCGAAATCCTGATCATCTTCATCTCGATGCTGGCCGGGCTGCCGATCCCGCTGCAGCCGATCATGCTGCTGTGGCTGAACCTCGTCACCGACGGCGCGCCGGCGCTCGCTCTCGGCATGGAGAAGGGCGACCCCGACACGATGCAGCAGAAGCCGCGGCCGGTGAAGGAACCGGTGCTCAACCGCAATATGGTGGTCCGCATCGCGATCCAGGCCGTTGTCATGACCGCCAGCGTTCTCGGCGCCTTTGTGCTGGCCCTCAATCGCTTCGACGGCGATCTGGTCGCCGCCCAGACCTTTGCGTTCGCGACGCTGGTCATGTCCGAATTGCTGCGAGTGTACACCGTGCGCTCCGAGCGCTACTCGGCGTTCAAGATCGGCCTGTTCAGCAACAAGTGGATGCAGTACGCCGTCGGCCTGTCGTTCGTGCTGCTCTTGCTCGTCATCTACGTGCCGTTCCTGCAGAACGTTTTCGGCACCCGCCCGCTGACCCTGATGGACTGGGTCATCATGACGCCCTTCTTCCTGGCGGACGCGGTGGCCGCTGAAGTGGTCAAGTGGTTCTATCGCCGTCGCGCGGTGCAGCCGCCCGCAGCCAAATCCAACCCGGCGCAGCCCGCTTTGCGGTAAGGAGGAGAACATGGCGGTCATCACCATTTCGCGTGAGTACGGTAGCCGGGGTATGGAGATTGCCGGAATCCTGTGCGACCGGTTGGGCTATCGTTACTTTGACAAGCACCTGATGGTGCAGCTAGGTGCGCCCGAAGAGTTGAAGGCGGCCCTCGTTTCCGCCGATGCGCCCTCGGAATTGGGCGACGAGCGCGGGGCCCTCTGGCACTTCTTCCACAACTTACAGGCGAGCAGCCCGATCGGCCAGGCGCAAGGCGCAAGGACCAACGAGGCGCTTCCGGTCGACATCGTAGAGCGGGGCATTCGCGTCGCGTATCGGGAAGATAACGTCGTCGTGGTGGGCCGCGGAGGGCAGGTCGTTCTGCAAGGCCTGCCCGACGTCCTGCACGCGCGCGTCGTTGCGCCCCTCCAGAACCGTATCGACACCTCTGCCCACATCGACGGGCTGCCCCTCGATGCCGCGCGGCAGAGGGTGTTGGCTCAGGACCGCGCGGGAACGGACTACATCCGCAACACGTACCGCCTCGACCCAACCGACCCGACCCTGTACAACATGGTCGTTAACACGGGGCGAATGACGCCGGAGGCTTGCGCTGACACGATCATCTCGGCGCTCAAGCACATCGGCCGGCGGCCCAGCTAGAACAGGAGCGGCATCCCCATGGCACAGTGGCACCTTTCCGAGGACCGGCTGTTCGATCCCGATCCTGCGCAACGTGAGATCGCGCGCCGACTCTACCGCGGCATCACAGCCCTCCCTATCGTCTGCCCGCACGGCCACGTCGATCCGCGCTGGCTGGCGCAGGACACCTTTGATGCGCCGGGTGCGCCCATCACGCCGTCCGAGTTGTTCATCGTGCCGGACCACTACGTGTTCAGGATGCTCTACTCGCAGGGCGTACCGCTCGACGCGCTCGGCGTGCCGCGGGCGGACGGCTCGCGGTCGGAAGTCGACCACAGGCAGGTGTGGCAGGCTTTTGCCGACAACTTCTACCTGTTCCGGGGCACGCCGTCCGGCATGTGGCTCGCGCACGAGGTGAACGTCGTCTTCGGCATCCAGGACAAGCTGGATGGGCAGAACGCTCAGGCGATCTACGACGAAATCGCCGACAAGCTGGCCCGGCCGGAGTACCGGCCCCGCGCGCTGTTCGAGCGCTTCAACATCGAAGTGCTCTGCACGACGGACGCGGCCAGCGACCCGCTGAAGCATCACCAGGCAATTATGGATTCCGGCTGGCAGGGCGTTGTCCGACCGACCTTCCGGCCCGATGCGGTTGTCAATCTGCTGGCGCCGGGCTGGAAGGGAGCCGTGCAGGCGCTCGGCGGCGCGGCGAACTGCGACATTACGACCTACACCGCGCTGATCCGCGCGCTGGAAAGCCGCCGGGCCTACTTCAAGAGCATGGGCTGCAAGGCAACCGATCACGGCGTCGAGTCGGCGTACACCGCCCGGCTCAGCGACGCGGAGGCCGAAGCGATCTTCGCCCGCGCGCTCAGGGGAGAGGCGACGCCGGAGGATGCGAAGCGCTTCACCGGCCATATGCTGATGGAAATGGCCCGCATGAGCGTCGAAGACGGCATGACCATGCAACTCCATGTCGGCGTGTACCGCAACCACAACGCGCAGCTCTTCGAGAAGTTTGGCGCAGACAAAGGGGCGGACATCCCCATCAAGACGGAGTTCGTCCACAACCTGCGGCCCTTGCTGACCGAGTACGGAAACGACCGGCGGCTCACGCTGATCCTGTTCGGCATGGACGAATCAGTGTACTCGTCCGAACTGGCGCCGCTGGCAGGGCACTACCCCGCCCTGAAGCTCGGGCCGCCATGGTGGTTCCAGGACAGCCCGAACGGCATGGCGCGCTACTTCGACCAGGTGATGGAAACGGCGGGCCTCCATAACACCGCGGGCTTCAACGACGACACGCGCGCGTTCGTCTCCATCCCCGCGCGGCACGACGTGTGGCGGCGGGCCAGCGCGAACTGGCTGGCGGGGCTGGTCGTGCGCGGCCTGATCGACGAGGGCGAGGCGGCGGAGATGGCGCCGGAGATGGCAAATGGGCTTGCGCGGCGCGCCTACAACCTGTAAGCATTTCGCATCAGCAGTCGGCGTCGGGTGGCGCGAGGACCGCCCGACGCGCAGAGGGTGACATGATCGGTCTGGATCTCGGCACAACAAACTGCAAAGCAGTCCTCCTGGACGCGAGCGGACAAGTCAGGGCGAAGGCCTCGGAGTCGTACAAACTGCTGGTCCCGCGGCCGGGCTGGGCGGAGCAGGATGTCCGGTTGATGTGGGGCGCGGCGACGCGCGTGCTGCGCGCCGTGGCTGCCTCAGAAGCGGCGGCGGACCCGGACATCCTGCAGGGCATCAGCATCTGCGGGGCCATGCACAGCCTGTTTCCGGTGGCCGACGAAGCCGGGACTCCCATCAGCAACGCGATGACCTGGGCGGATGCGCGGGCCACGGCTGTCTATCGCGGCCTCATTGCCGAAGCCAACGTCCACGCGATCTACCGGCGGACCGGGTGTCCCGTGCACTCGACCTACCACTTGCAGCGGCTGCGGTGGTGGGACCGGGTCGAGCCGGAGCAGTTCGAAGCCGCGCACCTGTGGGTGGGCCTGAAGGACTGGATTCTGCACGCCCTGACCGGCTGCTGGGCGACCGACCTGAGCCTGGCCTCAACCACGGGGCTGCTGAACCTCCGCGATCTGACATGGGACACGGAAGCGCTGCAGCTGGCGGGCGTGCGGAGCAGCAAGTTACCCCCGCTCGTTTCGACATCGACGGTAGTCGGGGGCCTGACACACGAGGCTGCCGCCTTGACGGGCTTGCCGGCCGGGCTGCCTGTCATTGCCGGCGCCAGCGATGGCGCGACGGCCTGCCTCGGGACGGGGATAGCAACTCCGGGTCAGACCGTCATCACGGTGGGCACCAGTGGGGCAGTGCGCAAGGTCGTGGACGAGCCTTGGTTTGACTCCGGCGAGCGCACCTGGTGCTACATCCTGAGCGACCGGCCGGAACGCCCGCTCTGGATCATCGGCGGCGCCATCAACAACGGCGGATTGACCCTGCAGTGGGCGCGCGAGAAGCTCTATCCCGACTTCGAAGGGGCTGACGGGTATGCCCAGTTGGCCGCGGATGCGGCGTCCGTCCCGCCCGGCGCCGGGGGCGTCTTCATGCTGCCCTACTTCGCGGGAGAGCGCAGCCCGCACTGGGCGCCGCGGGATAGGGCCATGATGTACGGTCTCGGCATGGCTCACAACCGCGCTCACTTCGCGCGGGCCGCGCTCGAGGGCGTCGCAAATTGCCTCGCCGACGTGTGGGACGCGCTCTACGGGTCTCCGCGCGACGAGCAGCGAACGAATGATGGCAAGTCGGCGGCGCAGGTCGTGCGGCTGACCGGGGGAATCACGCGAACGCCGTTTTGGGCGCAGATCCTCGCCGACATGCTGGGAGTGCCTCTGATGGCGCTGGACGTCGCGGACACCTCCGCGACAGGGGCGGCGCTGCTTGGCATGAACGCGCTGGGCCTGATCGGCGCAAACCCCGAACAGAGTTCGGGCCAGATCGCCGCGACCGTGGCTCCCGGCCCAGTCTACTCACCCGACCCCGAACGCCACCAGTTCTACAACCAGCACCATCGTGAGCACAAAGCCCTGCGCCGCGGAATGGCGGCGATGGGCGAAGCCCTGGACAACCTGCGGGAGAGCTATCGGTGAACATTCAAGACCTCACAAAACTGTACGATTTCAGCGGCAAGACCTTCGTCGTCACCGGCGGAACGGGTGTTCTTGGCGGTGAGTTGGCCTGTCACTTGTTGGACCTGGGCGCTAATGTGGTCATATTCGATCGAAGCCTCGAAACATGCGGGGGCCTCGGCGAATACACGCACAGCTCGGGGTGGCGCGCCAAGGCAGTCGGGGGCGACGTGCTCAACCGCGAGAGCTTGCTCTGCGCGGCGGAGGCGATCAAAGAGGAATACGGGCCGGTCTATGGCCTGGTCAACGCGGCCGGCGGGAACAAAGCGGCCGCGACAACCTCCGCTGACCTAAGCTTCTTCGACCTGTCGGAGGACGCGCAGCGATCCGTGCTTGATCTGAACCTGCTCGGCACGATGCTGCCCTGCCAGATCTTTGGCAAGCAGTTGGCGGAACGCGGCGAAGGGGTCATCCTCAACTACTCATCCATGAACGCGTACCGTCCGCTGACCAACATCCCGGCCTACGCTGCGACGAAAGCCGGCATCACCAACTTCACGTCGTGGTTGGCGACCCACATGGCGATGAACTACTCCGGGAAGATCAGGGTCAACGCAATCGCGCCCGGCTTCTTCCTCGGCGAGCAGAACCGCTATCTGCTGACCGATAAGGAGACGGGGGAACTGACTGCGCGCGGGCGCAAGATCATCGACCACACGCCGATGGGGCGCTTTGGCATGCCCGAAGACCTGATCGGCACGTCGCTCTGGCTGCTGTCGCCCGCCTCGGCGTTCGTCACCGGCATCACCGTGCCGGTGGACGGCGGTTTTTCGGCCTACTCCGGGGTCTGAGGGGGACGACATGATTGACGCTCGCGTGGTCGCGCCGCAGGGGGAAACGCTGACCCACGATCAGATCCTTGCGGCCCTGACGGAAGGGCTGGGCGGCAGGTTTACCGCGCAGAGGGTGCTCGTCCTCATCCCGGACCACACGCGCTCGCTGCCCCTGCCTCAACTGTTCCGCATGCTCGTCGACGTCCTGTACGACGTGTCTGAGCTCAACTTCATGGTTGCGCTCGGCACGCACCCCGGCTATTCCGACGACGGCCTGAACAAGCTGGTCGGGATCACAACGGAGGAGCGCGCGACGACGTACAGGCATGTCGGACTGCTCAACCACTCCTGGAGCGATCCATCGGCCCTCACGTCGCTGGGGGTGATCGAGCAGGACGAGATCAGGGAGCTGGCCGGGCCGAGTTACCACGAGTCGCTGCCGGACGAGGTCAACATCCGCATCAACAAGGCCGTCTGCGAGCACGATGTGGTCATCATCGTCGGCCCAACCTTCCCGCATGAGGTGGTCGGCTTCTCGGGCGGCGCGAAGTACCTCTTCCCCGGCATCTCCGGCCCGGACATGATCAACGCAACGCACTGGCTGGGCGCGCTGGCAACGGTGCTCGGCACGATCGGCATCCAGGACACGCCGGTGCGCGCGATGATCCACGCAGCCGCGCGGCGTGTGCCCATTCCCGTGACGCTCGCCGCGCTGATCGCGCAGGGACATGACCTCTCGGGCGCGCTGGTGGGCGACCTATACGAAACGTGGGACGCGGCGGCCCGCATCTCGTCTGAGCGCCACATCAAGTGGTGCGACCGCCCCTACAAGAGCGTGCTGTCGGGCTGCCCGCCGATGTACGACGAACTGTGGACCGCGGGCAAGTGCATGTACAAGATGGAATCGGTCGTCGAGGCGGGCGGGGAACTGATCATCTACGCGCCGCACCTGGACGTGGTGAGCCACGAGCACGGCAAGCACATCGCGGAAGCCGGCTACCACATCCTGCCCTACTTCCTGGCCGACTGGGACCGTTACAAGCACCTGCCGCTCGGCGCACTGGCCCACTGCACCCACGTGCGCGGCTCAGGCGTGATGGAGAATGGCATCGAGAGGCCGAACGTCCGCCTGACCCTGGCGAGCAAAATCGGGCCGGAAGAATGCGCGCGGCTCAACCTGGGCTACCGCGATCCGGCGGTTATTAACCCTGCCGACTGGATGGGGCGCGAGAACGAAGGTTATCTCTACGTGCCCAGGGCCGGCGAAATGCTGTACAAGGTCAAATGAGAGGGAGCGGGTCCGCCCGCGATCAACGCCAGAAAGGATTCAAGATGTCTCAAGCAGATATTGCCATGATTGGCCTCGCGGTTATGGGCCAGAACCTTGTCATGAACATGGCCGACCACGGGTTCACCGTCGTCGCGTATAATCGCACGACCAAAGTGGTGGACGACTTTGTCGATGGACCGGCGAAGGGCATGAGTATCCTGCCCGCGCACTCGCTCGAAGAGATGGTCTCGCTCCTCAAGCGCCCGCGCCGCGTGATGCTCCTGGTGAAGGCCGGGCAACCGGTGGACGACTTCATCGAGAGGCTGATCCCGCTGCTCGAGCCGGGCGACGGCGTCAACTCTGGTGACGTAATCATCGACGGTGGCAACTCGAACTACGAGGACACCATCCGCCGGACCAAGTACCTCGAGTCGAAGGGCCTCCTCTTCATCGGGTCGGGCGTCTCAGGCGGCGAAGAGGGCGCGCGGCACGGCCCGTCCCTTATGCCGGGCGGCTCGAAGGCTGCCTGGCCGGCGATCAAGCCCATCTTCCAGGCGGTTGCCGCCAAGGTTGCCGATGGGACGCCGTGCTGCGACTGGGTTGGCGGCACGGGCGCGGGCCACTTCGTCAAGATGGTGCACAACGGCATCGAGTACGGCGACATGCAGATCATCGCCGAGGCCTACCAACTTATGAAGGAAGGGCTGGGGCTGACCAACGACGAGATGGCCGAGGTCTTCACCAAGTGGAACGAGGGGCCGCTGGACTCCTATCTGATCGAGATCACGAGGGACATCCTCGCGTACAAAGACGAAAAGGGCGAAGCTACGGTCGACTATATCCTCGACAGCGCGGGCCAGAAAGGCACCGGCAAGTGGACGGTAAGCTCGGCGCTGGACCAGGGCACACCGCTGACCCTCGTCGGGGAGGCCGTCTTCGCTCGCTTCCTCTCGGCCCTGGTCGACGAGCGCGCGGCGGCCGCCAAGGTGCTGTGCGGCGCAAACGGCCGCGTGACCGGCGACCGGGAAGCCTTCCTGGCCGACCTGGAGAAGGCTGTCTATGCGGCGAAGATCGTGTCGTACGCGCAAGGCTACATGCTCATGCGGGCCGCCGCGGGCGTCTACGGCTGGGACCTGAACCTGGGCGGCATCGCGCTGATGTGGCGCGGTGGCTGCATCATCCGGTCGGTCTTCCTCGGCAAGATCAAGGACGCATTCGACGCGGACCCGAACCTGCCCAACCTGCTGCTCAACCCGTACTTCCAGCAGGCGATGGCGGAAGGGGATGCGGCGTGGCGCCGGGTGGTGTCGACCGCCGTGCAGATCGGCGTCCCTGTGCCGACCCTGTCCAGTTCGCTCGCGTTCTATGACGGCTACCGCCGCGAACGCCTGCCGGCCAACCTGACCCAGGCGCAGCGCGACTACTTTGGCGCGCACACCTACGAGCGCGTCGACACTCCGCGCGGCCAGTTCTTCCACACCAACTGGACGGGTCAGGGCGGCGACGTGACGTCGCGGGCTTACCAGGCGTAGCCATTGAAGATTCAGGATTGAAGATTGAAGACCCCCCGTGCGCAGTCTTTAATCTTCAATCTGCAATCTTCGATGTGAGGAGGAATCTCTCTGTGAATACAAGCCTCAACATCGACGAGCTCTGCATCAACACCATCCGTTTCCTCTCCGCAGACGGCGTGCAGCAGGCGAACTCCGGCCATCCCGGCCTGCCCATGGGCACCGCGCCGATGGCTTACGTGGTCTGGACACGGCATCTGCGCCACAACCCGGCGAATCCTGCGTGGGCCAACCGCGACCGGTTCGCGCTTTCCGGGGGCCACGGCTCCATGCTGCTCTACAGCCTGCTCCACCTGACCGGCTACGCGCTGCCGCTCGACGAGCTGAAGCGCTTCCGGCAGTGGGGCAGCCTGACGCCCGGCCATCCGGAGTACGGATGCACTCCCGGCGTCGACGCGACCACCGGCCCGCTCGGACAGGGGTTGAGCAACGGTGTGGGCATGGCGATGGCCGAAGCGCACCTGGCAGCGCTGTACAACCGGCCCGGGCACGAGGTCATCGACCACTACACCTATGGCATCGTCACTGACGGCGACCTGATGGAAGGCGTGGCCTCCGAGGCCGCCTCCCTGGCAGGGCATCTCAAGCTCGGCAAGCTGATCTACCTATACGACGACAACCGGATTTCCATCGAGGGTTCGACCGATATCGCCTTTACCGAAGACCGCGGCAAACGCTTCGAGGCATACGGCTGGCACGTGCAGAAGGTGACGGACGGCCGCGACGTGGATGCGATCGATGCTGCGATCGTGGCGGCGAAGATGGACCCGCGCCCCTCGCTGATCATGACGTCCAACATCATCGGGTACGGCCTGCCGACGCGGCAGGGAACGGCGAAGGCCCACGGCGAGCCGCCCGGCGACGCGGAGCTGAATGCCGCCAAGGATCACCTGGGGTGGCCGCAGGAGCCGCGCTTCCACCGCCCCGAGGCCGCGCTGGCTCATTTCCGCACTGCTGTGGCGCGCGGCGCGGAGCAGGAAGCCGCCTGGCAGGCGAAGTTCGAGGCTTACCGAGCGGAGTATCCCGAGCTGGCCGCAGAGCTGGAACGCCGTCTGCGGGGCGAGCTGCCCGAAGGGTGGGCAGACGGCCTGCCCGAGTTTCCCGCGGACCCAAAGGGCATGGCCTCGCGGGCGTCATCGGGCAAGGTGCTCAATGCCCTGGCCGCGAAGACGCCGGAGTTGATCGGCGGCTCGGCCGACCTTGCGCCGTCGAACAACACGTGGATGAACGCTTTCCCTGCGTTCGACGTCGACTGCCGCGAGGGCCGCAACATTCATTTCGGCGTGCGCGAGCATGGTATGGCCGCGATTGTTAACGGCATGGCCTACCATGGGGGCGTCATCCCGTTCGGCGCGACGTTCTTCGTCTTCTCGGACTATCTGCGCCCATCCGTGCGGGTCGCCGCCCTGTCGCACCTGGGCGCGATCTGGGTTCTCACGCACGACAGCATTGGCGTGGGCGAGGACGGGCCCACTCATCAGCCCGTCGAGCATCTTGCGGCGATGCGCGCGATCCCGAACCTGATCACGCTGCGGCCCGCGGACGCCAATGAGGTGCGCGAGGCGTGGAAGGTGGCGGTCGAGAACCGCAAGCGGCCAACCGCGCTCGTGCTCACGAGGCAGAACCTGCCGACGCTGGACCGGGCGGTTTATGCGCCCGCCGAGGGCCTCAGGCGGGGCGCCTACGTGCTCGCTGACCTGAACATGGACTCCGAGGGCGCGTCCGCGCCGGATATCATTCTGATGGCCACCGGCTCCGAAGTGAGCCTGATCGTCGAGGCCGGCAAGCGGTTGGCGGAGGCAGGCACGGCAGTCCGCCTGGTTTCCTTCCCAAGCTGGGAGCTCTTCTGCGAGCAGGACGGGCTCTACCAGGCGCAAGTCCTCCCGCCCTCCGTCAAGGTGCGGCTGGCGGTCGAGGCGGGCATCACCCAGGGCTGGCATCGCTGGGTCGGCACGGAGGGCGTCGCGCTTGGCATCGATCACTATGGCGCATCTGCTCCGGCGAACACGCTGTTCGAGAAGTTCGGCCTGACAGTCGATGCCGTCGTCGAAGCGGCCTCGCACCTCGTCCTTGCCGCGAGAGCGCAGGACTGGAAGCCGCGCAGACCGCGCCGCTAGAGAAGCGCAAGGACCGGACCGCAGGCAAGCAGCCCGGTTCCCACCCCTCGCCTGAATCGGACTATTAAGGATAGAGAAGCATGAACACAGCGCAACAATTGCATGAAGCCGGCCAGTCGATCTGGTATGACAATATTCAGCGCGGGCTGCTCGAAAACGGCGAGCTCGCGGGCATGATCGAGCGCGGCGAGATCCGCGGCGTGACCTCCAACCCCACGATATTCATGAACGCGATCACCAAGTCGAGCGACTACGACGCGGGGCTGGTTCCGCTGGCGCTCGCCGGGCGCGGCGCCGAGGAGATCTTCTGGGAATTGGCGATCGAGGACATTCAAGCGGCTGCCGACCTGTTTCGGCCGCTATATGACGCGAGCAATGCCGGAGACGGCTATGTGAGCCTCGAAGTGAGCCCGTTCCTCGCCGACGACGCGGAGCGCACGCTGGCGGCCGCGAAATGGATCTGGAAGCGCGTCGGCCGGCCAAATCTGATGGTGAAGATTCCCGCAACGAAGGCCGGGCTTCCGGCGATTACCGGGGCGATCGCGGCTGGAATCAATGTGAACGTCACCCTGATCTTCTCCAACAAACGGTACGCAGAGGTCATGGACGCGTATCTTAAGGGTTTGGAGGAGCGGGAAGCGGCCGGGCTGCCGGTCGACCGCGTCGCATCGGTCGCGTCGTTTTTCGTGTCGCGCGTCGACACCAAGGTGGATGCCCGCTTGCAGGCGATGATGGGCGAGGCCCGCGCGCGCATGCAGAAGGCGCAGGAACTGGCGGGCAAAGCCACGCTCGCGAATCCGGCGCAAGCGCACGACGCCTACAACCAGGCGGTTGGCGGCGACCGGGCCGTTTTGCAGAAGGCAGAGACACTTGGCGGCAAGGCCGCGATCGCGAACGCGCGGCTCGCCTACGCGGCGTTCAAGGAGGTCTTCGGGAGCGACCGGTTCCAGGCGCTCAAGGCGCAGGGCGCGCGCGTCCAGCGACCGCTCTGGGCGTCGACAGGGACGAAAAACCCGGCGTACCGCGATGTCGTGTATGTGGAAGAGCTGGTCGGGCCGAACACGGTGAACACTGTGCCTCCTGCCACCCTGGCTGCGTTCCTGGAGCACGGCGTCGTGCGAGCCGGGAGCCTTGAGGAAAACCTGGGCGAGGCCAACCGGGTGCTTGAAGACCTCGAGGCGCTCGGCATTTCCATGGCCGCAATCACAGACGAGCTCGAAGAAGAGGGCGTCAAAGCCTTCGCGGATGCATTCACGGAGTTGCTGGCCGCAGTCGAAGCGCGACGGCAGGAAGCCGTCCCGTCTGCCGGCGCGGTTGCTGCGTAGTATCGGGAGGGGATTGGGGCGCGGCGCGCCGCGCCCCAATCGGATCGGTTCGGATCGAATTTTGATCAACGAATGCGAGCGCGTGCGGCAGGGAATCGCCGAGCCGGCGCCGGTGGCATGGGGAGGACATCAATGGCGAACGCACGGGTATTGACGCTGATCCTGGCGGGGGGCCAAGGCAGCCGGTTGAGCATCCTTGGCGAGAAGCGCGCGAAGCCGGCAGTGGCGTTTGCGGGCAAGTATCGCATTATCGACTTTCCGCTCTCTAACGCGGTCAACTCCGAGCTGTATCGGGTCGCGGTGTTAACGCAGTACCGCCCGCACTCGCTGATGCAGCACATTGGCATCGGCGAGCCGTGGGACCTGAACCGGACGCAACCCAACGGCGTGCAGATCTGGCAGCCGTATCGGGGTCGCAAGGATCAGGATTGGTACCGGGGCACCGCCGACGCGCTGTATCAGAACCGCAACTTCATCGCGGATTCCGGATGCGAACGGTTGCTGATCCTGTCGGGCGATCACATTTACAAGCAGGACTATCGCGACCTGCTCCGCTATCACGACGAAAAGGGCGCGGACCTGACGGTGGCCGTGATGCGCGTGAAGCCCGAGGAGACACACCGGTTTGGCATCATGGATGTGGACGAGCACGAGCGAATCGCAAAGTTCACCGAGAAGCCGAAAGACGCGACCAGCACGCTCGCGTCCATGGGCATCTACGTTTTTAACACCGACTTTCTGCTGCGCTACCTGGAGAGCGATGCCCAGAACCCGAATTCGCAGCACGACTTCGGCAAGAACCTGATCCCGGAAATGGTGGCGAACGACAAGGTCTACGCCTACCCGTTCAGCGGCTACTGGGTTGACGTGGGGACAATCCAATCCTACTGGGAGACGAACCTGGCGCTGCTGGATGAGGGCGCGGGCCTGAATCTGGGGGACATGAACTGGGTCATCCACACCCGCTCGCGTGAACGCCCGCCGGTCCATCTGGGACGCCATGCCGTCGTGCAGAACGCGCTTCTTTCGAACGGGTGCGATATCCAGGGTACGGTCATCCACAGCGTTCTGTCGCCCGGCGTGGTTGTGGAGGCGGGCGCGCTGGTGCGCGACAGCGTCATCATGAATGATACCGTCATTCGATCGGGCGCGCTGGTCGATCGATGTGTTCTCGATAAGGAGATCGAGATCGGCCGCGGTGCGCAATTGGGCTGCGGCGACGATCACACCCCCAACGCGCTTGAACCGGCCAATCTCAACACGGGCATCACTATCGTCGGCAAGCGGGCGAAGGCGCCGGCGGATGCGCAGATCGGACGCAACTGCCGCATCGATCCCGGCACGACTCGAGAGGATTACGACGAGCTTCTGGTGGCGAGCGGGGGCACGGTGACAACGAGGACGGCGCTCGTCGACGATAGCGTCAGATAGGCCAACGTGACACAGTCCGAGGCGAACCGGATACGGCACGGCGCGCTGACCATGCCAGAAAGGGCCCATCGGAACCATCGACAGGAAGCGCCTGCACCACCGCCGTCGGAAGGATGGTCGCAGGCTATAGGGCCAGACGTCGACCCTCGCCGCGTAGAACACTACGCCGAGCGTTACGAGGATGGCGAGGGCGATGGCGGAGCAGTAAGAGGAAGCCGGCCAGGTCGCTCCCCCGGGCCGGCTTGGGCGCGAACGTTGAAGCCTGCGCCGTGATGGTGGCGGTCTGCCGGCGTTGGACGAGACGGTCGGGCGCGGACGCGATCACGGTGGGCACGAGGAGCGACCGCACGGAAGCATCACGGCGTCGTCCACGGCGTGACCGTGCTCGAAATGAATACCTTAGGACTTCATGTCCGGGCTGGGCGCCGGCATCTTCGGTTACGGCCACCTCCGGGGCGTGGCTGCGGCGCTCTCAAGCATTAAGCTGATGGAGAAGGACGACGGCGCGCTGTACGAGCAGTGGGACGCGAATCAGGCATGCCTTGCGCAGGGGTTGAAGGAGATCGCGCGGCGTTGTCGGGCCGCGCGACGATATGCCCGACCGTGACGCGCTTGAGATCTGCGCCGTTCGCCGCGAGAATATCGAGCGCCCGGTCGTAGTCCGCCCAAGCAGAGCCGGCCTCGAAATCGACTGAATCCCTGCGCCCGTCAGCGCCGGGCACGCGCTGAGGAAGCAAGCGACCGCTCCTCGACAAGGGTCAGGCGCCGACTGATTCCTACTTCACCGATAATTCCTGCGCAGCCCCGTGCCGTCGATCCCTTCGTTCAACTCGCACAGGATCACCTCAGTCAGCGCATCCGCGCCCATCGACCTTGCAACCGGTGACAGCCAGCCCTCTTTGTAAAATCCCGCGCCCATCACCACATGGATCCCCGCGCGCTCCCCCAGCCGCTGGAAGAAACGCGGGTCGCGCGGCAAGCCGACGCTGCTCAACTCCACGAGCGCGCTTCCGCCTGCATCCTTGAACAGCGAAAAATCATGCCTACCCCTATTGACAAGCGACGCTAACTCATGCTATTCTAAATTGGTAATACCACATACGGCATTGCCACTTGATCTGACTATTCCTCTCAACAAGTCAAAACATGGAGCACTGGAGGCGGTACGCATGGAGCCTGACCGCGACCTGTTGCTGGCGTAATGGCGCACTGCGGATAGAGAACTCAAGATTGAAGATTACAGGTTGCAATCTGCAATCTTCAATCATGAAGGAGTCGCGCTGCCGATGGAACGCACCTACAACGAGGCCATCTTTCAGGTTGTTGCGCCGAAAAGCCGGTTGGTCGATCGCGTCGCAGACAAGATCCAGCGGCTGATCGTGTCGGGCCAGCTTGCTCCGGGCACGCGGCTGCCGCCGGAACGCGAGTTTGCGGAGCAGCTCGGTGTGAGCCGCCCGGTCGTGCGCGAAGCCGTGCATCAGTTGATCGCCAAGGGCCTGCTGGAGAGCAAGCACGGTAGCGGAACAACGGTGCGCGAAATGACACGCGAGTCCGTCGTAGCGCCGCTCGGCTGGTTGGCGCAGTCAATGGGTGCGACTCTCGACCATCTGCACGCAGTGCGTGTCATCCTCGAAGGCGCAATTGTGCGGATGGCGGCCGAACAGGCCAGCGACGAGGAAATTTCCGAGCTCCAGCGCATCGTCGCTAACATGCGGGAGAACACGGAAAACGTCGAGGTTTTCGTCGCGCTGGATGCGGAGTTTCACCAGGCGCTCGCTGAGACCGCGCACAATCCGCTGCTCGGCGTCCTGCTCGATTCGGTGCGCGATCTGATGCAGGAGGTGCGTCTGGAGGTGCACCGCCACATGGCGATTTACGCGACTATCGTGCCCGACCACGAAGAAATCATCGCCGCGGTTGCGGCCCGTAATCCCGACGCAGCCAGCCGCGCCATGCAAAGACACCTGGATCAC
>JALOOB010000203.1 GCA_025454635.1 Anaerolineae bacterium | reverse complement strand
GGCGTGTCTTCCGGCGTCCATGAGAGTCAGTCGCGCCTATGGGAAAACCTTGTCGGCCGCAGCCTCGACTTCTGGATCTACTGGTATCCCCGGCTTCAGCAAGCCTTCCCGCAGCAGCTCGGACGCGTCCCGCTCGAAACATTCCACCGCGCGATCAACAAGGCGCAGCGCTCGCTTATTCGCACCGACGCGGACGAACTGACCTACAACCTGCACGTCATGATCCGCTTTGGGCTGGAGGCGGACATGCTCGAAGGCAGGCTCGCGGTGCGGGACCTGCCCGATGCGTGGAATGCGGCATACAAGCGCGACCTTGGCATCGAGCCGCCGGACGACCGGGACGGCGCGCTGCAGGACGCGCACTGGTACAGCTACCAGATCGGCGGTGTGTTCCAGGGATATACGCTCGGCAACATCATGAGTGCCGCGTTCTACGACGCCGCGCTGCGGGCGCACCCCGAGATTCCGGCGCAGATGCGCGAGGGGCGCTTCGATACGCTGCTCGGCTGGCTGCGCGAGAACATCTACCGGCATGGGTCGAAACACACGGCAGCCGAGCTTGTGCGCCGCGTGACCGGCGAAGAACTCACCATTGAGCCGTACATCAAGTACCTGCGCGAGAAGTACGGAGGGATGTGAATTCAACGCCGATGACGCGGCAACCGAGTTGCCGCCGGATGGGGTGGATTGGCAGGATACGATTGCATATCCTGTCGATCTGCGTGGGAATCTGAGTCATCTGCGTTCTATTCCTGACTATGTTTGCAGACATTGATCTGGCGCGACGCTTAGAGGCGGCGGAGGCGGCCAAGTACGCCGCTTATGCCCGCGCGCGGCCGTGCGTTGTGCCGGAGCTTAACCCGGCCGCGCTGCCGGTGTCGGGCGGGGTTGCGGTGTATGCGGGCGATGGCTCGCCTTACAGCCGCGCGGTCGGGCTGGGATTAAACGGCCCGGTCTCGCACGCTGAGTTCGCCGCAGTCGAGTCGTTCTACGCCAACTACCGCAGCGCGCCGCAGCTCAGCCTGTGCCCCCTCGCCGATTCGAGCCTGCTCGAGCTGACGGGCCGCGCGGGCTATCGGGTCGAGATGTTCATGCACACCTGGGCGCGGATCATCGACCCGGCCGAGGACTTTCACCTGCCGCCCGGAATCGTCGTGTGTCCCATCGCATACGACGAGGCTGAACTGTGGGCGCGGGTGGCATTCAAGGGCGGGCTCGACAGCGAGGATGCGGAGCCGGCGCGCGCCTCCGTGATTGCGGCCTATCCCTACATGGCGCACACCACGTGCTATCTGGCCTGGATCGACGGAGAGGCGGCCGGCGCAGGCGCCATGACCCTCCACGATGGGCTGGCCGAACTGTTCGGGGCAAGCACCCGGCCAACATTTCGCAACCGGGGCGCGCAAATGGCCCTGCTCGCCAGCCGGCTGGCCGAGGCGCAGCGGCAGGGGTGCGATCTTGCGACGGCGCACACGGAGCCGGGCAGCGCGTCGCAGCGAAACGTCGAGCGGTTAGGTTTCCGCCTGGCGTACACGAAGGTTCACCTGGTGAAATCAGAATGAGCGCAGACTTTGACCAAGAATGGGACTCCATGCCCGGCGCGCGGCAGGAACGCGCCGAGGCCACAGCGACGCGCCGGGCCGCCGACTCGCTCGGCGTCGTCATCGGCGGGTCGCTCTCCGAGGGACTGGCCGTCAAGCTGAACCGCGAAGTGTCGACGGAGGATCTCGCGGTCGGGCGCTACGTGGTGGCGCGGGGACGCACGCGGCGGTTCTTCTGCATGGTCACAGACGTCGCGCTC
Organism: Anaerolineae bacterium; assembly: GCA_025454635.1. Taxonomy (GTDB): domain Bacteria; phylum Chloroflexota; class Anaerolineae; order CG2-30-64-16; family CG2-30-64-16; genus JALOOB01. The sequence continues at coordinate 4,729 of JALOOB010000203.1, read as the reverse complement.
GATGCGACCAATCCGCTCGTTGCCAAGCAGCCGCCGGACTACACCGACGACTTTCTTGCGGAGGTCCACCGCGGCACGACCACCTTCGGCGCCGTGCACCTCAGCCCGCTGCTCATCCTCGAAAACGAAAACGGCGAGCCGAAGCCGGTCAAGACCGTGCCGGAGCATTTCACCCCCGTGTCCACTGCCTCCCAGGAGGAAGTCGACCAGGTTTTCGGGCCGGAGGGCGAGCGCAAGGTCGGCGGCAAGGACGTCCACTTCTTCCACATCGGCGCGCCGCTCGACATGGAGGGCGTCAAGATCACGCTCAACCTGGAGCGGCTCGTGGAGCGGTCGTCGGGCGTGTTCGGCAAGTCGGGCACAGGCAAGACGTTCCTCTCGCGCCTGCTGCTGGCCGGCGCGATCCGCGAGGACGTCGCGGTCAACCTCATCTTCGACATGCACAACGAGTACGGGTGGGCAGGCACCAGCGAAGACGCGGGCGGGCAGGTCAAGGGTCTCAAACAGATTTTCCCCGGCCGCGTTCATATCTTCACGCTGGACGACGAATCGTCGCGGCGCCGCGGCTCAAACCCGGATTATCCCGTGACCATCGGGCGGGATCACATCGAGCCGGAAGACCTGGAAATGCTCTCCGGACTGCTCGGGTTGAGCGAGCCGATGATCGGGGCCGTGTATGCGTTGTACCGCAAGTTCGGCAACTCCTGGCTGAAGGACTTCCTCGACGACGACTGGGTCAACGGCTACAGCTACGAGTCGGACGACGGCAAGCCGATGGCGGGGATGAAGGCGCTGGCCGAAGAGACCGGGCAGGGACAGCAGACGCTGGCGGCTCTGCGGCGGCGCTTCGAGCGGATGCGGAACTACCAGTTCCTCAAGGACAAAGCGCCGGACGATTCGGTTGCGCGCATCCTGACCTACCTGCAAGAGGGGAAGAATGTCGTGCTGGAGTTCGGGCGGTACGGCTCGGACCTGAGCGCGTATCTGTTCGTGGCAAATTACCTGACCCGGCGCATCCACCGGAAATACGTCGAGCAGAAAGAGAAGGCGTTCGGCAAGGGCGGCGAGGAGCCGCGCCCCCTCGTCATTACCATCGAAGAGGCGCACAAGTTCCTCGACCCGGCAATCGCATCGAACACCATCTTCGGCACGATCGCGCGCGAGCTGCGCAAGTACAACGTGACGCTCTTCATCGTCGACCAGCGGCCTTCAGGGATCGACCCGGAAGTGATGTCGCAGATCGGCACGCGCGTCACCATGCTGCTGGACGACGAGGCCGACATCAAGGCCGTGCTCTCCGGCGTTAGCGGGGCCGGCGGGCTGAAGGAAGTGCTGGCCCGGCTGGACACGCGCGAGCAGGCGCTCATCCTCGGCCATGCCGTGCCGATGCCTGTCGTCGTTCAGACGCGGCGCTATGACATGGATTTCTACAAGGCCATGGGGTTCCGCGACGGAGAGGACCGCAAGGCGGACCTGGCGCAACTGGACGAGCGGACGGGGCGAAACGCCACCTTCGCGGGATTTGATTAACATGCAACCCATCAAATTGCTCCACACTGCTGACCTTCACGTCGGCATGGAGAACTACGGCCGCATGGACCCGGAGACCGGCATCCACGGCCGCGTCATGGACTATCTGCGCCGCCTCACGGACATGGTCGACTACGCAATCGACGAGGGGATCGACCTGTTCGTCTTCGCCGGCGACGCGTACAAGATGCGTGACCCGAACCCGACCTTCCAGCGGGAGTTCGCGCGGCGCATCAAGCGCGTGGCCGATGCCGGCATCCCCGTGATCCTGCTCGTGGGCAACCACGACCTGCCGCCCGTGCAACGCCGGGCGACCTCCGTCAGCATCTTCGATACGCTCGGCGTGCCCAACGTCCATGTGGGAGCCGATTACACGGTGTTGGATGTGACCTGTCGCCGCGGGCAGAAGCTCCAGGTGGCGACCGCGCCCTACCCGCTGCGCCAGGATCATCTCACTCGCGAAGACATGGAGGGCAAGGGCGTCGAGGAACTGGACCGGCTTCTGAGCGAACGGCTGACCGAGCGCATCAGGCTTCTGGCGGACCGCACACGGCAGGACCCGGACACGCCGGCGATCCTTGTCGGTCATTTTAGCGTGGACGAGGCCAGCCACGGCTCCGAGCGCAACATCATGGTCGGCCGCGACGTGGCGGTCGACCGGGCCACCGCGCTGGCCGCTCCCGCCTGGCGCTACGTCGCGCTCGGCCACATCCATAAGCACCAGAGCCTCAACCGGGACGAGCAGCCGCCGGTCATTTACAGCGGTAGCCCCGAGCGCATCGACTTCGGGGAAGAAAAGGAGAAGAAGGGCTGGGTCGTGGCGACCATCGGCGCGGGCCAGACGATCTGGTCATTCCAGGAACAATACAAGCGCCCGGCCCGTCCTTTTCGGACGATTGAGGTGGACGCGCGCAACGTCGCAGACCCGACTGCGCTGGTCGTCGAGCGGATCGAAAAGGCCGGCGACCTATCCGAAACCGTGGTGCGCCTGATTATCACGCTGGACGAGGAGCAGGAGCCCCGGTTCGTCGACCGCGACGTGAAGCTGGCGCTGAAGGACGCATACGACGTGTCGGCCATCCAGCGCGACGTCCGGCGACGCGAGCGCGACCGTCTCGGGGGCGTATCGGTCGAGGCGCTAACGCCGCTGCAGGTGCTCGATCGCTATTTCGATACGCGGAATGTGGACGAGGCGCGCAAGAAGCTGCTGCTGATGCAAGCCGAAGAACTAATGCGGGAGGTCGACGCGCAAGCGCGTTAGGGCTCCCGGCGCAGGGAGGACACGGTGCCCGAAATCTCGCAGATGATGATCGTCGTGCCCGGCGACGGGATAAAGCTCGTCGCAGCGTTCGTCGTGGGGCTGCTGCTTGGCGCGGAGCGGGAGTATCACGACAAGTCGGCCGGCATGCGAACTCTCATCATGATCACCGTCGGATCGTGCCTGTTCACGATCTTCTCCATGCGCATCGCAGGCGACAACGACCCCGGCCGCATCGCGGCGCAAATCGTGACAGGCATCGGCTTCCTGGGCGCGGGCGTCATCATCCAGCGCCGGGGCCAGGTGGTAGGCTTGACGACCGCGTCGACCATCTGGGTCGCCGCCGCGTTGGGGATCGGCGTGGGCATCGGCTACCTGCTCTTCACCATCGTCGCCGCGCTGCTCGTGATATTCGTCCTCGCGGTCCTGCCCACCTTCGAGCGCTATCTCCAGACGGCGAACGCGCTGCGCCAGTACAAAATTACCACCACGCTGGACGAGGGGGAGCCCGAGCGCCTGATGAAGCTGTTCAAGGAGACGAACTTGACCGTGCGCGAGGATGGCCGCACGAAAGCCAAGGACAGCATCGTGCTCAACTGGAGTGTCGCAGGCAAACCCGACGCGCACCGCCGGGTGTGCGACGCTATGATCCACGACCCCCTGGTGCGCGACTTCGATCATTGACGTAGCGCAAGTTGGCAACTTGCGCTACAGCAGCCGCATCACCTGCACCAGCACCTGCGCGAGCAGGATCTTGAAGATCAACACCACGGGATACGCGCTGGCATAGGTTACCGCGGGGACGTCCGTCTCGGTCTGGTTCTGCGCCGCGGCCAGCGCCGGCGGATTGGTCATAACGCCGCTCGTCAGCCCCATCACGGAGAGCAGATTCATCTTGTAGATGACGTGGGTCATCAGGATCGTCATGATGACGGCCGCCATCGTGATCGCCGCGCCGGCAACAAAGACCCCGCTCCCTTGCTCCTGCACGACGCTCACAAGCTGTGTCCCCGCATTTGCGCCCGCCCCGCCCAGGAAGAGCATCAGCCCCAGTTCGCGCGAGATGTTGCGCGCCGCCACCGGCACGTAGACCGGGAACGGGCCGATCCGGCCGAAGTGGCCGAGCAGCAGGCTCACCAGGAGCGCGCCGCCCGCCGCGCCGAGCTTGATCGACAGGCCGTTCGGGAGCGGGATGGGCACAAGACCGACGATGATGCCGAGCAGAATGCCGATGAGGAACGGCACCATGTTCGTCTCGTCGATCTTGCGCGCGTTGCCTCCGACAAGGCGGGAGAACTCATCAAGCGCGGCATCGTCGCCCACGACCCGCAGCGTGTCGCCCATCTCCAGCGTGCTCGTGCCGACCGGCGTGAGCTCGATGCCGGCCCGCCGGATGCGCGTGATGATGACCGCGTAGCGGTCCCACACGTGCAGGTCCATCAGCCGCTTGCCCGCCACTTTCTCCTCAGTGACCACCATCTCGCGGCTGACCGTGTGCGCGTTGGCGGGCATCTCCAGTTGCACCTCTTCGCCCACCAACAGTTGCAGCTTGCGCAGTTCGTCGTCGGACCCAACGGCGAGAATCACGTCGCCCACATGCAGCGTGACGTCCGGCGTGCCGGTCACCACCACGTCGTCGTGCTGAACGCGTGAGATATTCACCTGGCTGAGGCGGTGCGTGTCCAGCTCGCCCAGGCGGCGGCCTTCGAGGTTCACGTTGACCACGCGAAACTGCTTCTTGCTGAGACTCGTCCGCTCCCCCGACTGCCCCTCGCGCCAGTCGCGCTCGGCGTCCTTCACATTCCGGCGCAGCAGCTTTGGCAGGAACTGGACGAGCAAGGCGACGCCGACGATGGAGAACGGGTACGCGATGCCGTAGCCGACCGAGACAGCGGCCGCGTTGGCGGGATCGGTGCGACCCACCGCGTCGATCACGCTGGC
>JALOOB010000202.1 GCA_025454635.1 Anaerolineae bacterium | reverse complement strand
AGTGGGCGCCAGGACGAACATTATGAGGAGGACCGGCACGAGGAACAGCCCGGAGAACTGGGTGTTTTTGGTGCGCATAGCGACAATATACACATGATGCGACGTTTGCGCAACTGGAACGGGGACAAAAGACGCAGAAAAGGTGTCTCGTGTGCGTAAAGTATTAGAAGCTCGCTTGCGCCGAAAATGCGTTGCCTTCGCGGCGCGGCTCAGGCTATAATGCGCTTGTCTCAGGCTATAATGCGCTTGTGAACAATCTGCTGCTGCAACTGACCGACCGCGGCCTCTACTGCTCGCCCGGCGACTTCTACGTCGACCCCTGGGCGCCGGTCGATCGCGCGGTCATCACGCACGCGCACTCCGACCACGCGCGCTGGGGCTCCGCGCGCTACCTCGTCGCCGCGCCCGGACTCGCCATCACCCGGCGCCGCCTCGGTTCCGACACAGAGATCGTCCCCCTCGACTACGGCAAACCGACCGATCGCAACGGCGTGCGCATCTCCTTGCACCCCGCGGGCCACATCCTCGGCTCCGCTCAGGTGCGCATCGAGCATCGCGGGGAGGTCTGGGTCGTCTCGGGGGACTACAAGCGCGACGACGATCCCACCTGCGCCCCGTTCGAGCCGGTCCGCTGCCACACCTTCATCACCGAGGCGACGTTCGGCCTGCCCATCTACCGCTGGCCGCCCGCGGCGGAGGTGTTCGCTGAGATCAACGCGTGGTGGCGCGCGAACCAGCAGGCGGGCAAAGCCTCCGTCCTCTTCGCCTATGCGCTCGGCAAGGCTCAGCGGCTCCTGGCCGGCGTCGACCAGACCATCGGCCCCATCTATGCGCACGGCGCAGTGCAGGCGGTCAACGATCTATACCGGGCGTCCGGCGTGCCCTTGCCCGAAACGCGCTACGCGGGCGAAGCCCCGCGCGACACCGACTGGTCGCAGGCGCTCATCATCGCGCCCACCTCCGCCCGCGACACACCCTGGCTGCGCCGCTTCGGCCGCATCTCCGACGGCTTCGCATCCGGCTGGATGCGCGTGCGCGGCCAGCGCCGCCGCCGCTCGGTCGACCGCGGCTTCGTCCTCTCCGATCACGTCGACTGGCCGGGCCTGATGCTCGCCGTCCGCGAAACGGGCGCGGAGCGCGTCTTCGTCACCCACGGCTACACGGCGGTCGTCGCGCGCTGGCTCAGCGAGCAGGGGCTGGAGGCGCACCCGTTGGAGACTCGGTTCGACGGGGACGAGGAGGAAGAAGGGGAGGGGGCCGACCACGAATCGGGCCACGAATAAACGAATTACCGCGCGATCGCGCCTCGATTCGTTTATTCGTCGCCTCATTCGCGGCCGAGCCCCCTCCCTGCGCTACTCGCCGGGTCTACCCGGCAATCTCTCCGATCATTGACCACGGTCCGGCCCACGTGATGCGCACAGGCGCGAGTTGCCCCAGCCAGTCGCCCGCGTCGTCGAAGTAGACCAGCTTGTTGTGCCGCGTGCGCCCGCGCCAGCGGCCCTTATGCTTTTCCTCGACCAGCACCTCCACGACCTCGCCCAGGTTGCGCCGGTTGATCTCGCCCACCACCTCGCGCTGCACTGCGTCCAACGCGTCCCACCGCCGCTTCTTCTCCGCCGCAGGCACGTCGTCCGTCATCCGCCGCTCGCTGACAGTCCCCGGACGCGGCGAGTACATCGCCAGGTGCGCCTTGTCGATCTTCAGTTCCATCAGCAGCTCGCGCGTCCGCTCGAACTGCTCCGCGCTCTCGCCCGGGAAGCCCACGATAATGTCGGTGTGGATCGCCGTGTTCGGGATCACCTCGCGGATGTGTCCGACAAGCGCGCGATACTGGTCGACCGTGTAGCCGCGCTTCATCTCCGCGAGGACCTCGTCGTCGCCCGCCTGCACCGGCACTTCGATTTGCTCGCACACCTTTGGCAGCCGCGCGACGGCTTCCAAAATGCGATCGGTCATGTAGTTCGGATGGCTCGTCAGGAACCGGATGCGGTACAACCCGTCGATGTCGTTGACCGCTTCGAGCAGGTCCGCCAGGTCAGGCCGCCCGCCGGGGAAGTCCTTCCCGTAGCGATCGACGATCTGCCCGAGCAGCGTGACCTCGCGCACCCCCTGCGCCACCAGCCCGCGCACCTCCGCCACGACTTCGTCCAGGGGCCGGCTGCGCTCCACCCCGCGGCGGAACGGGATGATGCAGAACGTGCACGCATGCGAGCAGCCGTACACGATCGGCACGTGCGCCACGACCGGCGCCCTGCCGTGTAGGGACAGATGACGGACGCTCTGCATGGGGTGAGCCGGAATAGGACGCAGATGACGCAGATCGGGCGGATTCTCCAGATGACTCAGGTAATCTTGCGAATCCACATCATCTGCGTCATCTGCGTTCAATTCCTGCAACAGATGCCGCGCCGAAGTCAGCTCCGCGTCGAGTTCCTGCGCCTCGGCCTCGATTTCGTCGCTCTTGAGGAATCCTACCAGCGGCGCGGGGTCGCTCGGCGGCATGAACACGTCCACGAACGGGAACCGCTGCTTGAGCGCGCCGTTCGGCTTGATGCCCACCATGCAGCCCATCAGCGCCACCACGCGCTCCGGATTCTCCTGCTTGAGCGGCCGCACCGACCACAGCCGGCCCACCGCGCGCTCTTCCGCGCTCTGCCGCACAACGCAAGTGTTGAGGACGATGACGTCCGCCTCGCTCACCTCGCTCGTCGGCGCGTAGCCCAGCGCATCCAGTTCGGCCGCCACCCGCCCCGAGTCCGCCTCATTCATCTGGCAGCCAATGGTCCAGATATGATATTTCTTCATACGCAATTCCAAGTTACAGATTGAAGATTGAAGATCGAAAATGCCCCTGGCAGCAGAGCATCTTCAATCTTCAATCTTTCATTCTCAATTCGCCTTCTTCTCCATCGACGCGAGGTAATCCCCGGGCTGCATCGCCTCGCGCCCCTCGAGCATGTGCTTGAGGAAGTGCCCGGTGTACGATCGCTCCACCTTCGTCACGTGCTCCGGCGTGCCCTCTGCGATCACCCAGCCGCCCTTCTCGCCGCCCTCCGGCCCCATGTCGATCAGCCAGTCCGCGCACTTGATCACGTCGAGGTTGTGCTCGATCACCACGATCGTGTTGCCCTGGTCGACCAGTCGCTGGAGCACCTGCAGCAGCTTCAGCACGTCGTCAAAGTGCAAGCCCGTCGTCGGCTCGTCCAGAATGTACAGCGTCTTGCCGGTCGCCCGCCGGCTAAGTTCCTTGCTCAGCTTGACGCGCTGCGCCTCGCCGCCCGACAGCGTCGTCGCCGGCTGGCCGAGCCGGATGTAGCTCAACCCCACCTCGTAGAGCATCTGGAGCTTGTTCCGCAGCGGCGGGATGTTCTGGAAGAACTCCAGCCCCTCCGCCACGGTCATGTCCAGCACGTCCGCGATGCTCTTCCCCTTGTACTTGATCTCCAGCGCCTCCCGGTTGTATCGCTTGCCGTGGCACACTTCGCACGGCACGTACACGTCCGGGAGGAACTGCATCTCGATGCGGATGATGCCGTCGCCCTGGCACGCCTCGCAGCGGCCGCCCTTCACGTTGAACGAGAAGCGCCCCGGCTTGTACCCGCGCATCTTTGCGTCGGGCAGCGCGGCGAACAGGTCGCGGATCTCCGTGAAAAGGTTCGTGTATGTCGCGGGGTTGGAGCGCGGCGTCCGGCCGATGGGCGACTGGTCGATGTCGACCACCTTATCGAGGTTCTCGATCCCCTCGATGGTCAGGTGCTTGCCCGGCCGCTCCTTCGCGCGGTACATCCGCATCGCCAGCGCCTTGTACAACACCTCGTTGACCAGGCTCGACTTGCCCGAGCCGCTGACGCCGGTCACTGCAACGAACTTGCCGAGCGGGATGCGCACGTCGACGTGCTTGAGGTTGTTCTCCGTCGCGTCCCGGATAATCAAATACTGCCCGTTGCCCGGCCGCCGCACCCGGGGCGTCTCGATGCGCTTCTCCCCGCGGAGATACTGCGCGGTGAGGCTATCCGCGCACTTGAGGAACTCGTCGCGCGCATCCGAGCACACCACCTCGCCGCCGTGTTCGCCCGCGCCCGGCCCCAGGTCCACGATCCAGTCCGCCGAGCGCATCGTGTCCTCGTCGTGCTCGATCACGAGCACCGTGTTCCCCAGGTTGCGCAGGTCTTCAAGCGTGCGGATCAGCCGCGCGTTGTCCCGCTGGTGTAGGCCGATAGACGGCTCGTCGAGGATGTACAGCACGCCCATCAGTTGCGAGCCGATCTGCGTGGCGAGCCGGATGCGCTGCGCCTCGCCGCCCGACAGCGTCGCGGCCATCCGGTCGAGCGCGAGATAATCGAGCCCCACGTCGGTTAGGAACCGCAGCCGCGCGTGCAGTTCCTTGATGATCTGCCGCGCGATCGTGTACTCGCGCTGCGTGAGCGGGGAGCTGGCGGGCACCGTCTCCGAAGAGCCAATCTTGCGCGCGGCTTCCAGCGGGCTGTACGCGCTCAGCGCGCCGCTGTTGGCCCGATGCTCCAGGCTTGCGCCGTTACCCGCGCCGCCGCCGGTCACGGCGCCATTCCCGCCGTTGTCGCTCTCTCCATCCCGGCTCCACCGGTCGATCTCCGCCCGGATCGTCTCTTCCGTCGCGGCCAGTCCCGCAAGTTGCTCGATCCACAGCAGCGCGTTCGTGATCGAGAAATGGCTGACCTGGTCAATGTTCAGGTCGGTGATGGTGACAGCCAGCGCCTCGGGCCGCAGACGCCGCCCCTGGCAGGTGGGGCAGGGCCGCGCGGTCATGTACCGCTCCAGTTCGCCGCGGATGTAGTCGGACTGCGTCTCGCGGTACCGCCGCTGAAGGTTCGGCACCACGCCCTCATAGTTGGTCTGGAAGTAGCGGTCGTGCCCCTCGTTGTTGACGTAACGCACCGGGATTACGTCGCCCTTTTTCGAGCCGTGCAGCACGATGTCGAGCTGGTTCTTGCTCAGTTCGCCCACGGGCACGTTGAAGGGGATGTGATAATGCTTCGACAGCGATTCGAGCATGGCATGGTAGATGGTTGCGGTGTCCCGGTCCCACGGCTTGACCGCGCCCTCTTCGAGGCTCTTGGTCTTGTCGATTATCAGGTCCGGGTCGAACTCCATCATGCTGCCCAACCCCGTGCAGGTGGGGCACGCGCCGTGCGGACTGTTGAACGAGAAGGTGCGCGGCTCGATCTCCGGCAGGCTGATGCCGCATACTGGGCAGGCGAACCGCTCGGAGAAGAGCCGGTCGCGGCGCCAGAAATCCGGGTCCCGGTCCTCCGTCTCAGCCTCCGCAGCGGGCACTGCGCTCGCATCCGACAGCAGCATGATGCCATTGCCCATCTTCAGCGCGGTCTCGACCGAGTCGGCCAGCCGCGTTTTTACCTCATCCTCGCGGCCCGGCTCCGGCGCGCGGATCACCAGCCGGTCGACCACGGCTTCGATGGTGTGGTTCTTGTAGCGATCCAGTTCGGGCGGGTTCTCGACCTCGTGCATCTCCCCGTTCACGCGCACCCGCACAAACCCGGCCTTGCGCACATCCTCGAAGACGCCCTTGTGCTCGCCCTTGCGCGCCATGATCAGCGGCGCCAGCAGCAGCAGCCGGCTCCCCTCGGGATAAGACACGATCGTGTCGACAATCTGCTCGACGGTCTGCGCGCTGATCACCCGGCCGCAGTTCGGGCAATGCGGCACGCCGACGCGCGCGTACAGCAGGCGCAGGTAGTCATAAATTTCGGTGATGGTGCCCACGGTCGAGCGCGGATTGCGGCTCGCGCCCTTCTGGTCGATGGAGATGGCCGGCGATAGGCCCTCGATCTGGTCGACGTCCGGCTTCTCCATTAGCCCAAGGAACTGCCGCGCATAGGCGGAGAGCGACTCGACGTACCGGCGCTGACCTTCGGCGTAGATGGTGTCAAATGCGAGGCTTGACTTGCCCGAACCGGACAAGCCAGTAATCACGATGAGCTGATCCCGCGGCAGCTCGAGGTCGACGTTCTTCAGATTGTGCTCGCGCGCCCCGCGCACGATGAGTTTGTCCTGCCCCATTTTGACCCCTACTCCGGCCTGAATCAAACCGAATTATGCGCCGCGAGCACGCGGCGAACGGTTATTCTACCATAGGGTGTCAAATGGGGCGAAGAAATGAGTCGACTCTGCCGGGCTGACGGAAGAAAGCATCCTGAGCGGAGCGATGGGCTCCGCTGGCGCCGCACGAGCGGGATCGAAGAACGCGCTAACGCCCGGGCAGCACTTCGATCGTCCCCAGCGTAGCGATGTCATCCGGCAGCGGCTCACCCTCCCGCGTCCGCAGCGGCACGCGCGCGCCGCTCGCGGGGTCATATAGCCCCGCGCGCAGTTGATACGCGCCTGGCTGCGCGTCCGCAGCCACGGTCAGGCGCACCACGTCCACCACTGTCTCGCCGCGCGTCCACGCCCACGTCGGGTTGCGTCCGCCCGCCGGCTCAGAGTCCGCCTGCGCAGCCATGCCGAGTTCGGGGCTCCAGAAGTGCAGGAAGCGCGTGTAGGGCAGCGCGGCCGGCCCGTCGGCCCGGAAGAAGAGCGTCGCGGTGAACGCATCGCCCGGACTCACCCCGCCCTCCGGCAGATCCACGTTGTACCCGGTCAGCCGCGCAAAATCGCCCACGCCAATGTCGACCGCTCGCTGCGGCCGCGCGTCCACCCGTCCCAGCACCTTGATCGGCCGCAGCCGCATCGCGTCCTGCCCCTGGAACTCGCCCGCGCTCAC
>JALOOB010000510.1 GCA_025454635.1 Anaerolineae bacterium | reverse complement strand
CTATCACGGTTACACCCTGCTCGACAAGTGCGACGCGCAGCCCGCGTTCCCGTTCGGCTTCGGCCTCGGTTATACAACGTTTGCTTACAGCGACTTGCGCGTCGTGTTGGAAGGCGACGCGCTCCGCGTTCGAGTTAAGGTCACGAACACCGGTGCGCGCGCCGGAGAAGAGGTTGCTCAGGTCTACATTGGGATGGACCACTCGCGCGTCGACCGGCCGAAGAAATTGCTGAAAGGCTTCGAGAAGGTGGCGATTCCTTTTGGAGAGTCGGTTGACGTAGCGATCTCAATTCCCTTGGACGACTTGCGCTATTACGACGCGCAGGGAGGCGGCTGGCGCCTCGAGGCCGGCGCCTATCGCATCATGGCCGGTTCCTGCTCTGACGACGCCGCGCTGCTCAGCGCGCTGGTTCAACTCGACGCCCCCTTCGCTAACGTTGCTTAAACCGTTATAATGCGCAGGATAAGGGCAGTTAAGGCCCCGTAATTATGCCCGAAAGAAAGGTTAACGAGGACCTCCCATGACCCACCACGCCATCCAGCAAGCCGTCGCGTCCGGCAAGACCTATCTCGGCGTCGAGTTCGGCTCGACCCGCATCAAAGCCATCCTTATCGACGAAGACCACGCGCCCATCGCTTCGGGCAGCCACGAGTGGGAGAACCGCTACGAGGGCGGCGTCTGGACCTACCACCTCGAGGACGTCTGGGCGGGGCTCCAGGAGAGCTACCGCCGCCTCGCCGCTGACGCGCAGGAGAAGCACGGCGTGTCCCTGACCACGGTCGGCGCCATCGGGTTCAGCGGCATGATGCACGGCTACCTGCCGTTCGACGGCAACGAGAACCTGCTGGCGCCGTTCCGCACATGGCGCAACACCATGACCGGCGAGGCGGCCGGGAAGCTGACCGACCTTCTGCGCTTCAGCATCCCCCAGCGCTGGAGCATCGCCCACCTCTACCAGGCCATCCTCAACGGGGAGCCGCACGTCAAGCATATCCAGCACCTGACGACCCTCGCCGGCTACGTCCACTGGAAGCTGACCGGCGAGTCGCTCATGGGCATAGGTGAGGCGTCGGGCATGTTCCCGATCGACAGCGAGACGAACGACTACGACGAGGCCATGCTGTCCCTCTTCAGCGAGCTGCCGGAGGTCGCGCGGCAGCCGTGGACGCTCCGGGGCATCCTGCCGAAGGTGGTCGTCGCGGGGCATCCCGCCGGCGTCCTCACCGAGGCAGGCGCGCGGCTGATCGACCCGACCGGGCGGCTGCAACCTGGCATCCCCCTCTGCCCCCCAGAGGGAGATGCAGGAACGGGCATGGTCGCCACCAACAGCGTGGCGGAGCGCACGGGCAATGTCTCCGCGGGCACATCGGTCTTCGCCATGATCGTCCTCGAAAAGGCGTTGTCGAGGGTGTACCCGGAGATCGATATGGTGACGACGCCGAGCGGCAGCCCGGTCGCGATGGTGCACAGCAACAACTGCACCTCCGACCTCAACGCCTGGATCGAGCTCTTCCGCCAGGCTGCGGAGGCGCTCGGCGTCGAGGTGAGCCAGGCGCGGCTGTTCGAGACGCTGTACGGCCAGGCGCTCAAGGCCGACCCCGACGGTGGGGGGTTGCTCTCTTACGCGTACCTCTCCGGCGAGCACATCACCCAGATGGAGGAGGGGCGCCCGCTCTTCGTCCGCACGCCCGACAGCCGGTTCACGCTGCCTAACTTCATGCGCGCGCACCTGTTTTCGTCGCTCGGCGCGCTGCGCATTGGCATGGACATCTTGTTTGACCGGGAGAATGTGGAAATCGACCAGTTGCTCGGCCACGGCGGATTTTTCAAGACGCCGGAGGTGGGGCAGCGGATGATGGCCGCGGCGCTGAATGTGCCCGTATCCGTGATGGAGACTGCGGGCGAGGGCGGCGCCTGGGGCATCGCGCTGCTGGCTGCGTACATGGCGCGCAAGGGCGCGGACGAGCCGCTGGAGGCGTACCTGGCCGAGAAGGTGTTCGCCGGCCAGCGCAGTGCCAGCGCAGTGTCACCGTGGCCCCTGACCCGCTCGACGTCGAGGGCTTCGAGGCGTTCATGGAGCGATACAGGCGCGGGCTGCCGGTCGAGCGCGCGGCGGTGGACGCGTTGCGGTAACGGCGCAGGCGGAGACGGTGGGGCCGCCCGCCCCGATCACCTCAGAATGTATTGACTACACCAACGATGCCGGCCTGCTCATGTTAGCATGGCCGGCATCTCTGTTAAGTGCGTGAGGAGGTGGCGATGAGTCCGTCTGACAAGAAATCCGCGGGGTTTACCGCTGAAGAACAGGAGCGCGCAAAGGAACTGAAGGCGGAAGAGCGCGCGAACAAGAATCGCGCGGAGGGCGAGCGCGATTTGCTCTCAAAGATCGCCGAGATGCCCGAACCGGACCGTTCCATGGCCGCGCGCATTCACGAGATCATCACTGCGAGCGCGCCCGACCTGTGGCCGAAAACGTGGTATGGGATGCCCGCGTACGCGCGGGACGGCAAGGTGGTCTGCTTCTTTCAACCTGCGGCGAAGTTCGGAGCAAGGTACGCAACGTTAGGCTTCAACGATTCGGCGAATCTTGACGAAGGCAACATGTGGCCGACTTCATTCGCGTTGAAGGAGTTGACGCCGGCGGAAGAGAAACAGATTGCCGCGCTGGTGGAGAAAGCGGCGGGTTGATTCCTGCCTCCGCCGATATCATGCGCCCGCTGCTTACATGCGGCGCCCGGCCGGACATGCGTCTGGAGCCCATTGCTGGGTTCAGGATGAAGCCATGAGTGCGCGGAGCGCATCGACCGTCGCGGGCGGCAGCGGGGTGGATCGGCGCGTCTCCTCATCCATCAGCACGATCACGGTCTCGGCAGTCGCCACCAACTGCTCGCGCTGGAAAAGCGCCTGCTTGAGCGTAAGCGAACTCCGCCCGAGGTGTTCCACGCGCGTGCCGATATCGACGGCGCCCGGCCAGCGAATCTCCGCCAGCAAGTCAAGGACAAGCCGCGCGATAACGAAGGCCGTCCCGGGCTGGTATAACGGTTGGTCGGGGTTGAAGAGGATCTCGACGCGCCCGGTCTCACAGAAGGTGGCGAAGGCCGCGTTGTTCACGTGCCCTTGACGGTCGGTATCTGCGTAACGAACCTTGTCGTACGTGCGGGACGGGAAGTCCGCCAGCTTGAGGTTCGAGGGGATTTCGCTCACGGCGCCCTCCCTTATGGGCAATTAAGCCAGCAAGCGGTGTGGCCCATGAACAAAACGGCCAATTGACGCGACGCCAATTGGCCGTAATCACTCGGGGACAGGGATTCGAACCCCAAACTTCTGATCCAGAGGAACGGTATCAGAAGTTCCCGTTTCAACTACCTGTTGCGCTTGCCCTTTGCGGTCTTTTGCGATCAAACGCGCCGGGTCATTCGTTGGCGCGTGACCTACTGACTTTGAATCATCCGTTGCGAGGTCACAGGGGAGAAAACAAAAAGCCCGTTCGCCCCTTGCCAGGACAAACGAGCCGTGGTAGACTCTATCCCGGTCGCGGGTGCTTCCCCACCTGCTACCCTGTCCCGTGAGTGCTGGTAACACTTGCGGGACGTTTTGTTTTACCTGTCTGCTACTCTACTCCGCTTCCGAACCTGTGTCAACTCGCGGGACAGCCCGCCCCCCAGCCAGGATCACAGGTTGCGTACCCTGTCGCTTGATCCTGTTGAC
>JALOOB010000016.1 GCA_025454635.1 Anaerolineae bacterium | reverse complement strand
GGGGTCTCGGTCGGGCGGACTCGTGTCGCGGTCGACGTCGGCGTGGGAGGCGCGGTCGGTTGGCGCGTCGGCGCAGACGTGGCGGTGAGCTTCGGCAGAGGTGTGGCCGGCGGGACCGTCGGGGCCGGTGGCGTCCAACTGAGGGTGCTCGCATCGCCGCGGCCGCCTGCCAACGCGATCACCGCGCCCGCAAGCATAGCAAGCGCGAGCGCGGCGAGCGAGAGGATCAGCGACAGTGATGTGCGCTCCCGTAGGGGCATGCATGGACCTCGCAACCGGCGGTTGGATCGGGCGAGCGGAAAACGAACTATGCCACAGAGGACACGGAGCGCTCAGAGCGTGCTGAACGGAGTCGAACGACTCTCTGTGTCCTCTGTGGCAGGAAAGCGCCTTACTTGGGCATCGAGCGCAGCGCGGCTTCCGCCGGGCGGCCCTGGATGCCGAACGCGGCCAACTCTTTGTCGGGCGCGGTGAGGTTATAGTTGAGGTTCCACAGGAATGCCGGGCCGACCCAGCCCCAGTTCTTCATCATCTGATAGGCTTCGACGATGTACTGGGCCTGTTCCTCGGAGCTGTTCTGCGCGGCGTACTCATAGCCAGGGTGCGGGCTGCCGGTCGACGCCCAGCCGAACTCGGTCGGCCAGATGCGCTTGCCGCCATCACCGTTCGCCACCATGACTGCGCGGTAGCGCTCCATCGTGTCGCGGAAGAAGAAGCTCGGATGGTTCTTGAAGCTCGGCTCGGCCGGGTTGCTGTAACCGAACTTCGCGCTCGGCGGGTTGTTGTAACCGCTCGGGTGCGCGCCCACCGCGTCGAAGCAGCGCTTCGCGCCCGCAGCGTACATGCGCTGGAGGTAAACGAGGTCGTCGATGGCCGTCGAACCGTCGTTGAGGCCGGTCGGCGTCATCGCGCCGGAAACGACCACGATGCTCGGGTCCGCGCTCTTGATCGCCTGGTACGCGCGGCAGAGCAGGTCGACATAGCGATTGACGTCGAGCGGCTCGCGCCCCCACTCGTACCACAGGTTCTGTTCGTTCCAGACCTCGATCGCGCCGACGCGGCCCTTCATGTGCGCGGCCAGCGCGCCGACATACGCCGCATAGGTGTTCGGGTCCGCAGGCGGGCCTTCGACCGACATGTCGGTGTTGCCGGGCCGCGCCCAGTTCGGCGCCTTCACGATGCTCAACAGCACCTTGATGCCCGCTGCGTTGATCTGATTGACCGCGTCATCCGGGAAACCGCGCTGCCCGGGTGCGCCCTCGTAGTCCTTCCACGGCAACTGGAACTTGATCCAGTTGAAGCCCATCGCCTTGGTCGCGGCGATGGCGCCCGCGCGGTCGCCCCACGGGTCGATCTGGATGCCGTAGCCGAATGCGCCCGGTGCGGTCGGGAACGTCTTGGCGGCGGCGGGCGCCTGGGCAGCAGGCGCAGCGGCTGCCGGAGCCGCGGCAACCGGCGCAGCCGTAGGCGGCGGGGCCACCTCGACCACCGCAACCGCTTCCGCGTTGCCCGTCACGTCGACGAGGTCGGCCGAGACCCAGCCCTGCTTGTCGCCGCCGAGTTCGAGCTGCCACCACGTGCCGTCGTTGCTCTGGCCGATCACCTGGTAGGTGTTGCCCGTCGCGAGTTGCGCAACGCGCGGGTAGGCGGTCGACGGCCCGGAGCGGACGTTCGCGTTATTCTTCGCGGTCGCCTGAGCGAACTCGGGCGTGGGCGTGGCCGAAGGCGTGGGCGTGAATTCGGGGGTCGGAGTGGGCGTGGGCGTGTAGGTGGCTACGGCCACGACGTCACTCCCGCTCGCGCGGGCGAGCACCTGCCCGCGGTCCTTCAGCGCCACCTCGACGGCCAGCGCGCCCGGCAGCGACGGCGCGGCGATGGACAGGCCGGACTCGCCCAACGGGCGAACTTCGCTCACCGCCTGGCCGTTCGCGTCCTTGACCGTCCACTCGACCAGGAAGTTGCTCTTGATGTCCTGGAGCGCGCCCTGCTGGAAGTTCCGCATGAGAGGCCACAGATCGGTGTCCAGCCCGTCGCCGGGCAGGGACTCCATCGTGATGCCCTGGACGTTGTACTTCTGCAGTGTTTCGAGCTTGTGGTTCAGGCTGGCCGCGTTTTCGAGCCAGACCGTGCGGTCACCGCCCTGGTCGTCCCGGTAGCGATACACGTACGTGCCGATGTTCGGGTCATAGACCAGGCCGCTCGTCGGCCGGGTGGACACGAGCGCCAGGTTCAGCGGCTTGCCCGGCTCGACGACTGACGTGTCGGCGGCAATGCGACCCATGAGCGGCTGGAGCGCGTCCTCGAAGCGCTTCGGCAGCAGGTAGTTGCCGGCAAGTTCCGTGCTCTGGCCGCCGAACAGCATCCGCAGCTTGAAGCGGTCGACGTTGCCCACCGCAAACTTCAGCAGCGCGTCGAACTGCCCGTCGGTCACATACGCGCGCGGGTCCACCGGCGCGGGCACCTTAACCGTGTCCGCGATCATCCCGATGGCCGGCCAATCATACGCGCCCGTGTCGAACTGGTCTTCCGCCAGCTGCGCAGCCGGCTCCACGCGCACGCTCAGCGTCTTGCCCTGGGCATGCAGCTTGTCGGCGAGTTCCTTGAGGAATTGGAGGTACTCTCCACGCAGGTTGCGGTCGAGGCCCTTGTAATCGACGTCCACGCCTTTGTACAGGTTGCCGACGGCCAGGTTGACCAGCGCGTCGATGTGCGCGGTCCGCAGGTTGCTGTCGACCAGCATGTTGTTGAAGAGGTCGGTGCGGACGATGGGGCCTTCGTAGTTGCGAATGACCGGGATGACCGCGAAGCTCGAACCGAGTTCGTCGAAGGTCGCGTCGATCGCGCCGGTGATGGCGCCGTCCGCCGCGAGTTGCAGGCCCGTCGGGTGGACCTCGGCCAGCACGCTGCGCCCGTCGGCCGAGAGGTTCTTCGCCTCTGCCAGGTCGATGGAGGCCAGCGCGGGCTGCGGGTTGGTTTGCATCACCATAATCGACAGGGGCACCGCGGCCGCGCTGCTCTCGATCAGGTCATCCTCGCCGATCACCTTGTGCGGCAGCCACTGCCACTTCTGTGTCGCGGTCTCCCACGAGTAGACGTCCAGCGTCTCGTACGGCTCGCTGTCGTTGGGAATCGGCACGACCCAAGTCGAAGCGGACGGCGTTGCGCCGCGCAGCTTCAACTGATAGTACGGGCTCTTGGCGACAAGGGTGGCCGGGATGGCCTTCGCGGCTTCCAGCAGGTCCTTGCCCGCGCTGCCTTCGAGGAAGGTGACGCGTGGCACGGAGGAGATCTCGGCGCGTACGGGTTCGACGAGCGTGCCGGGCGGGAAGATAACCTGGGTTCCGTCGGGGTCGGCGATGACGCCTCCCTCCAATGGGATCTGCGTCGTGCCCATGTCCGAAATCCGCTGGATAACGGAGAACGGAGGCAGGAGGAGGGCTGCGATCAGCAGAATGGGGATCACCACGAAGGTGAGGACCCGGCCAAGGCGTTTATCTTCCAGCCAGCTCGCTTTTTGAGTCTGCCTGGGATAGTCGCGTACTGCCATGGTTTGGATGCGCTCCTAAAGTTTTCGGTTGAGGCGCCGGCAGCTAACCGGCTACGATTACAACCGCCGCGTAAGCAGCGGGTTCCCTTACGCGCCGCAGCAGAGCCGCGCGTAACGTCCGGCCCAAAGACACACAGCTAGGGAACGGCCTGGGAGGGTGGACACCGAGTCCGTCACGATGGGACAATCGAGAGCATTGCGGGTGCGACGGTCATGTACCGGCGTACTCCAAGCTGGGACAGGCTTCGGAATGGATCACGGCAGATAGGGCGCCGCGAATCAAGCACCGCCCCGACGGGTCTAGCGTCAGGGCAGAAGTAACGAAGAGTGTAGCATACGGCGCAGGAAATGGCAAACAGCGCGGCCTCGCGGCGCAAGTTTCCGCCTATGCCAGCTCGACCCACGGCGCGCCCGCCTCGATGCGCTCCTTGCGCCCTTCCATATACATCGCGCACCACGCGTCATCGATCGCGGCCAGCCCGCGGTTCTCGATGTCGAACTCGCGGTGCAACTGGGCGTATAACTCGATCTCGCGCAGCTTGAGAAATGGCGGCAGCGCGTCGAGCCACCAGTCCGCAGGAGCATTCTCCGCGCGGTACCCGCGCATGAAGTGGCGCATGAACTCCCGCGCAAACTCGGCCGTGTTGTTCCGGCCCATTGCGATGTAGAAGAGGCACATGGCGATATCGTTGGCAAAGTAGTGATAGCCGCAGTCGTCGAAGTCGAAGAGCGTGAGCCGTCCGTCCTCGTCGACGAACATGTTCGCGCCGTGCGCGTCCTGGTGCGTTAAGCCGTAGTTGTCACGGCCGCGCGGCAGCTCCTTGACCTGCGCCAGCGCCTCCCGGTAGCGTTCGAGGGCCACTGTCTCCCGCGCGGGCAAGTACTGCGTGACATAATCGAAGATCGGATCGTCCCACTCGGGGCGTCGCCATTCGGGCCGGGCAGGCTCGTAATCCTTCGTGAGCGCGTGCGTGCGCCCGACCAGGCGGCCATACGCTTCGTATAACTCGGGCGTCCAGCCGGCGTCCCACGGCATCTTGCCGCGCGCCTTGACAAAAGCGGTGGCGAGGAACTGCCCGCCGGCCCCGTCGTCGATCGGCTCGACCAACTCCCCACGCGGGGAGGGCAGGGCGCGTGCAACCCCCGCGCCGCCCGCGGCGAGGTAGTTGATCCAGTCGATTTCGCCGTGAATCAGCTCGGACGTGCGCCGCGCCGAGTGGCTCAGGCGCAGGATAAACGACCCGCTCTCGCGCTCGAATTCGAGGATGTGGCTCTCGAATCCGTCGAGCAGCCGGATCGCGTCCTCGGCGATGCCATAGCGCTGGCGCACGGCAGCCAGCACTGCCGGCGTAAAGCGGTCGCGAATAATCTGGTCCATAGCAAGAGCAAGCCTCCGAAGGAGGCATTCTACCACGCGCGCTGCGGACGGCGCAGCCGCGTCCGCGAGCGGAGGGTGCGTTTCGGGTTGGGGGCAGAAGCAGCCTCCAGAGCGGAGTGCGGCGGTCTTTTTCGCCGCATGGAGTCGAAGGATGCGGCCCGCTCGGCGTGCGCCCGCTTCGCATCCTTCGACTGCGCCGCGCTCCCTGCGGGAGCGGTCTCCGCTCAGGATGCTGCGCTACACTCGCCCCCAGTCTGAAACGCGCCCGCGAGCGGAAGACCTGCTCTGGTTGGCGCGGCATGGGCCGAAGCGGTCGTAATTTCCCCGACGCGCTACGCTTGTGCTATACTTCCGTTTCCGTATGACACAACTCCGCACCCGCTCCCAAACCGGACTCATCATAGCCGTCGCGTTGCTGGCCGTCGCAGGCCTTGCGCTGGTCGGCGCATACTTCTATCTCTCCCGCCAGCCCGCGGTGGCCGATTCCGGCTGGGTCGACCCGCAGGCCCTCGTGCGCAGCAGCAACATCGCGCCCGATCTGGCGGTGCTGACGCTCGCCGGCGAGCCGGACGACCGCATCATCCGCGCCAGCCTCGACGCGAACGAGCGCGAGACGGCCTACGCCACGTTGGCATACAGCATGTTGGTCCCCGACGCGGTCCGAGGCGGCCAGTGGCTCGTCATGGCAAATGCTTTTGCCGACGACCCCGGCCGCGCGGCCGTTGCCTACCAGGCCGCGATGGACATTGCGGCGCTCGGCCCCGCGCTGAACGATCAGGGCCGCGCCAACATCTCCCTGCAGGCCAGCCGCGGCTATCAGAACCTCGAACGGCCCTCGCTCGCGTCGCTTGCGGTGGCCCAGGCGGAGAACATCGCGCGTTACAGCCTCACACTGCTGCCCGCGCAGCGTCGCGATCTGCTCAACCAGGTGGCGGCAGCTTACGATCGCCTGGAGCAGGACGACGAGTCGGCCCGCATTCGCGACAACCTCGCGGCGTACAGCGCGGGGCCCGGCGTAGTGGTCGAGCCAGCCGCGCCCCTCCTGCCATCGCTGCGCGGCGCAGTGACGCTGCCCGCGGACGTGACTGCCGCGCTGGCTGAACGCCAACAGGCCGCCGCGCGGATGGCCGCTGCCTGGCTTGACGCGCAGCCCGCCGAGCGGGACGCGCTCGTCGCCCAGCTGAGGGACGCGCTGGTGGCGGAGGATGCTGCGCGCGCCGCTTTCTACAGCTCCGCGGACGGCCTCGCGCTCGACGACCGGCTCGCGCTCCTGCACGACCGCATTAACTGGCTGTCGATCAAGCTCCGCGCGCTGAAGGGCGGGTACGGCGTGTCGCTGGCGCCGGAATGGGAGCAGGCCCGCGCGGAGATTGAGGCCGAATTGTCGCAAGCCTACACCGACCTGGTGAACGGGTATGGGCAGCAGCTTGACACGCTCGACCCGGTCGAGGCGCTCACCGCGCGGGTGGAGTTGCTGCGCAGCTCGATGCAGTCGGTGCGGCTCGGGCTGTTCGGGGACCAGACGGTCGAGGAGTCGCTGCAGCAGCAGTTGACCGAGGCGTCGAACGAACTCTGGCAGCGGCAGGGCGGCGCGGGGCTGACCATTGTGAGCCAGGACGAGCGGGGATTGATTCTGTACCTGCTCGCAGGCTCGGACCCGAACAAGTAGGCGCGTCCCGCAAAAATCGGGGGCGGGAACGCCGGCGCGGTCACGAAGTGACCCGCCGCGCTCCCGCCCCTTGCTCGTTAAGCCGACGCGTCAGTTGGTCGCGCTCGTTGCGCAGTCGACTGTGACCTCGTACATCTGCTGATTCGGCGGCACCTGGCACTCGGAGATCGGGCGGTCCGCGGGGCACGTCACTGCCGGACCGGGGTTCCAGTCGGCCGCAACGACGCACAGCAGGTCGCCGCTCCTGTACCCGGTCGCGGTCCCTGTCGGCCCGTCCGCGAGCAGATTCATGTCCTCCTGCCAGCCGCCCTGTTCCATCACAGCCGAAATCGCGTCCACCGTGTCGATGGGACTCGCGAAGGTTTCGCCGGTGCCCGTTGCGATCGCGCGGCATGCCGTTCCGGTCGCGTTCCGCGCGGGATCGTTGATCGTCACTGGACCGGCCTCCTGGGTCACCTCGACGCCGGGGAGCGCCTGCATCATCACCTGCGCTGCGCCGTTGCACACCTCGGCGCTCGGCGGGCGCAGCGTGGCCGATGCGGTTGCTGCAGGCGTCGGGCCGCCTGACGTCGCGTCGCACGCGCCGCTGAAATAGTCCGCCGCAGGACACGTCACGCCGCTCGGCAGCGCGCACGCGCCGTCTTCGTTAGCCTGGCCCGAATTCGCCGTGATGGTGTATGTTCCGCCTGTAATGGCGCAGAACCGGGCCGCATCCGTCGCGTAGCCGGTCACCTTCACGCCGCCGGCCGGGCACTCCCCGCGCAGCAGCGCCCACTCTTCGCACTGCCGGTTATCCTCGAACAGGCAGATGCCATACTGCCCGCCATCGGGCCGCTCGGCGATCGTCAAGGTTCCGCCCTGTTTGACGCAGTTCTCGGAAGCCGGGTTCGCAATGCCGACCGTCACAGTGGGCGCCGGCTCCGTGGGAGTCGGCGGCGGCAGCGGCACGCAGGCGCCCAGCGCCAGGGCGGTTAGCGCCCCCATTACTGCCCAGAAACGCTTCATGTTCCCCTCCATCCCTTGAGCGCGCTCATCATCGGGTAGCGTCGTTCTCAGTGTAGCACTCGCGTCGTCAATGTCAACGGGTGGCGACGGGTATTCGTTCCACTGTCGCCCGCTTTGGTTGCCGCGTTGGCGCCCTGGCTCGCCGTATGCATATCGTCGGCAAGGCGTAGGTTAAGATCGTTTGACATTCGCCCCGCAGCGTCGTATACTAACGCTGTACAGTGATGCTGCGGCGCGAGTGGAGACCGCGGAAGAAAGCAGGCCATGCCGATTTTGTTGGGGTTCAATACTTAGATAAGCGAGGGCGCCATCGCGCGAAGCCGCGAGGGGCGCCTTTTCTGTCTAGAGCCGGGACGCCAGCGCACCAGCGCGGCGAATCAGCACAGTCCTTCAAGTAAGGAGGGAGCAGCATGATGGATTCGGCCATGATCGCCAAGATCAGCAAAGCGCGCGAATACGCCTCCGAGCCGGAGCGGATTGCTTTTAGCGACTTTACCGTGCAGTTCAACGGCAAGCATCAGACGTATACGGTGGGTTATCAGAACGGGACCTGGAAGTGCGAGTGTGACTTCTTTACCCAGCGGGGTGTGTGCAGCCACGTAATGGCCGTCGAGAAGGTGCTGACTAAGGCGGGCACCTCCCTGCTTCAGCCGGTAACTGCCTGAACGTCGCAGATTACGAGAATCAGTCGGGCGGGCCTATAATGGACCCGCCCGATTTTGCGTAGAAAGACAAAGGTTTATGGGGTTCCTCCGCAAGAACTGGAAGATCCTTCTCGGTGTCCTCATCAGCTTCTTCTTTATTTGGATCGCGCTCCGCGGGCTCGAGCTTGACAAGGTAGGCGAGTATCTGCGCACCGCGGACTATCGCTGGCTCATCCCCGGCGTGGCCGTCTATTTCCTCGCCGTGTGGGCGCGCACCTGGCGCTGGCATTATCTCCTGCGCCCCATCAAAGAGGTGCCGCTCCGCGACCTGTTTCCCATCACGTGCATCGGCTATTTCGGCAACAACGTCTATCCCGCGCGCGCGGGCGAAGTTATCCGGGCGCTTGTCCTGCGCCGCACCGAGGGCGTCGCAGTGAGCGCATCCCTCGCCACCATCATCGTCGAGCGCGTCTTCGACGGCCTGGTCATGCTGCTGTTCGTCTTTTTCGCGCTGCCGTTTGTCGGCGCGGACCACATCCCGGCCATCTACCGCGTGACGGTCATCGCGGCCAGCATTGCGTTCTTCGCGGCCCTGATCGTCTTTCTGTGGATGGCGTTCGACCAGGCGCGCGCGACCCGCATTTATCGCTACTTCAGCAGCCGGCTCCTGCCCGAGCGCTTCCGCGCGCCGGCCGACAACTTCTTCGACCGGTTTATGGACGGCCTCAAGTTCCTGCGCAGCGGCCGCGATGTGCTGATGGTCTTCGTCACGTCCGTCGTCATCTGGCTGCTGGAAACGGTGAAGTACTGGTTCGTGATGCACGCGTTCGCCTTCACGATCAGCTTCATCGGCCTGATGCTGATGAACGGCGTCGTGAACCTCACCACGACCATCCCCTCCGCGCCGGGATACATCGGCACCTTCGAGGTCGGCGCGCGCGTGTTGGAGGCATTGGGCGTCGATTACAGTCTTGCTTTCGGTTATACTATAGTCTTGCATGCAGCGTTGTGGCTGCCGATTACGCTGCTCGGCGGGTATTATATGCTTCGGCATGGCGTAAAGTGGCGGGACTTTGAGAGGAGGAATCTGGAAGCATGAAGAACATCGCGGTCATCGGCACAGGCTATGTGGGCCTGGTCACGGGGACCTGCTTTGCGGACCTGGGCAACCGGGTGACCTGCATCGACATCGACGAGCGCAAGATCGACACGTTGCGCGAGGGCAAGACGCCCATCTACGAACCGGGCCTGGAAGAGGTCATCCGGCGCAATGTTGCCGCGGATCGCCTGCGCTTCACGACATCGTATGAGGAAGGGCTGAGCGACGCGGAGTTCGTCTTTATCGCGGTCGGCACCCCTTCCGGCGTGGACGGGGAGGCGGACCTCCAGTATGTTCGCATGGCCGCCGAAACGATTGCGCAAACGATGGATCACGAGCTCGTCATCATCAACAAAAGCACCGTCCCTGTTGGCACCGGCGACTGGGTCTCTGATGTCATCCGCAAGCACCAGACACAGCCTGTTCCGTTCGCGGTCGTCTCGTGTCCCGAGTTCCTGCGCGAGGGCTCCGCGCTCGCCGACTTCATGAACCCGGACCGCGTCGTGCTCGGCTCGTTGAACCGGGACGCGGCGGAGAAGGTCGCGCAGCTGCACCTCCCGCTGCGCGCGCCGATCATGATCACGGACCTCCGCACCGCGGAGATGATCAAGTACGCGTCGAACGCTTTCCTCGCCACCCGCATCTCGTTCATTAACGAGATCTCCAACATCTGCGAGAAGGTGGGAGCCGACGTCAAGGAAGTCGCCGCGGGCATGGGCTACGACAAGCGCATCGGCCGCGCGTTCCTGGATGCGGGCGTGGGCTACGGGGGCAGTTGCTTCCCCAAGGACGTCAAAGCGCTTGAATATATGGGGCTGCTCCACGGCGCGCATCCCGCGCTCCTGCGCGCAGTCATGGACATCAACCGCGACCAGCGCCGGCTGATCGTCCACAAGCTGCGCGAGGTGCTGGGTACGCTTGACGGCAAGCTCATCGGCATGCTTGGGTTGGCGTTCAAACCCAACACGGATGACATGCGCGATGCGCCGAGCATCGAGGTCGCGCATATGCTGCAGCGCGAGGGCGCGGCTGTGCGCGGCTATGACCCGGTGGCGATGGGCGTCGCGACGAAGATGGCGCCCAGCGTGGAGATGTGCGCCAACCCGTATGATCTGGCCGAAGGTTGCGATGCGCTCGTGCTCATGACCGAGTGGAACGAGTTTAAGCACCTCGACCTGGGCCGTTTGCGGTCGATCATGCGCACGCCGGTCATGGTCGACGGCCGCAACGTCTACGAGCCGCGCACCATGCTGGAAGCCGGATTCCTGTACCGTGGCGTCGGACGCGGCTACAATCGCGAACGCGCTGAATAAGCACCCATAACCTGCGATGCCGCCACGAATAACCCGAATTTGACGAATTATCCAAGGCTGTTCAGATTCGCCCGATTCGTTGAATTCGCGCAATTCGTGGCGGCGTCGTCTTTCCTCCACTAGGAGCGCCTGTGACCGATCTTAACGGCATTCGCAAAACAGTGCTGGATAACGGCTTGACCGTCCTCCTGCGCGAAATGCGCCACGCGCCCGTGGCGAGCTTCTGGATCTGGTACCGCGTCGGCAGCCGCAACGAGCGCAGCGGCATCACCGGCATCTCGCACTGGGTCGAGCACATGCTCTTTAAGGGCACCCCCACGTTCCCTCAGGGCGAGTTCGACAAGGCCATCGCGCGCGAGGGCGGGATGTTCAACGGCATGACGTGGATCGACTTCACCACGTACTTCGAGACGCTGCCCTCCGATCGCATCGACCTTGCTCTGCGCGTCGAGTCGGACCGCATGGTCAACGCCGTGTTCGATCCGCAGGAGACCGAACTTGAGCGCACCGTGATCATCTCCGAGCGGCAGGGCAACGAGAACAGCCCGAATTTCCTGCTCGGCGAGGCGCTCGGCGCGTCCGCTTTCCAGGCGCACCCGTATCACCACTCCGTCATCGGCTGGCAGTGCGACCTCGAAACCATGACCCGAGAGCAGCTCTACGAGCACTACCGCACTTACTATACGCCCAACAACGCGATCGTCGCGGTCGCCGGCGACTTCGACCCCGACGCCATGCTGGCGCGCATCGGGGAACTGTTCGGCCCTGTCCCGGCCGGCCCGGCACTGCCTAAGTTCAATGCAGTCGAACCGCCTCAGCGCGGGGAGCGCCGCGTTACGGTGGAAGGCCCCGGCATGACGCAGTATCTCGAAATCGCGTACCGCGCTCCCGAAGCCACCCACCCCGACTATCACGCGCTGGTCATCCTGGACACGATCCTCGGCGGCGCCAAGGGGATGTCGCTGTGGGGCGGCGGCACGAGCAACCGCAGCTCGCGGCTCTACAAGGCCATGGTTGAGACCGAGCTGGCCTCCGACGCGGACTGCGCGATCAGCTCGACGATCAACCCGTACCTGTTCAGCTTCTCCGCGACCGTCCGCCAGGGGCGCACGCTCCCCGAAGTTGAGAGCGCGATGCTCGCCCAGATCCAGAAGGTGATGGACGAGCCGATCAGCGATGAGGAGCTGCAAAAGGCGATCAAGCAGACGAAGGCGCAGTTCGCCTATTCCAGCGAGAGCGTGACCGACCAGGGCTACTGGCTTGGCTTCTCGGAGATCGTGGCCGATATCGGCTGGTTCGAGAACTTCCTCGAGCGCATCGAAGCCGTCACGGTGGATGACGTCCGGCGAGTGGCCCGGACCTACTTCAAGCCCACGCTGCGCAACGTTGGCTGGTATCTCCCGACGGGGGCCGGCCCGGCTGAAGGCGACGATGAGGACGAGGAAGCCGGCGAGCTCGCGCCGGTCGCAGAGGCAGAGCAGGGGGTGGGCGAATGAAGATGAGATCGCTGCGGCTTCACGGAGCGACGCCGCAACCGCCGGCGCACAAAACGTCCCTGCCCGGCCCTGACGACACGCTCCGTCGCGTGCTCCCTAACGGGATCACGGTCCTGGCGCGCGAGAACTGGGCCGCGCCTTCTGTCGTGGTCGAGGGCTATCTCGTCGTTGGCAACCTGGACGAGCCGGCAAATATGCCCGGCCTTGCCTCGTTCACCGTATCGATGCTCTCCCGCGGCACGCAGAAGCGCACGTTTACCGAGATCAACGAAACCATCGAGAGCGTCGGCGCATCTATCGGCTTCAGCTCTGACCGCCACATCACGAACTTCTCGACCAAATCGCTGGCCGAAGACCTCGACCTCGTGCTCGGCGTGCTCGCTGAGGAGCTGCGGCAGCCTGCGTTTCCGGCGCCTTACGTCGACCGGGTGCGCGGCCTGCGCCTGACCGCGCTCGCGGAGCGCGAGAACGACACCCGTCAGATGGCGGGCCGCGCGTTCCGCGAGTTGATGTTCGGCGATCACCCGCTTGGCCGCGACATGCTCGGCACGCGCGAGTCGATTGCCGGCATCAACCGCGATCTGCTCGCGGGATTCTACGAGACGCACTACCGGCCCGCAGGCATGGTCGTGACGGTGGTCGGCGCGGTGCCGGCGGAGGAAGCTGTCCGCAAGATCGAAGCCGCGTTCGGCGACTGGCAGGGCGCGCCGCCCCCGCGCCTCGCGCTCCCGCCCCTCGCCCCGCTGACCGAGGTGCGCAAACGGCACGCGCTCATGCCCGACAAGACACAGTGCGACATGGTGCTCGGCTGGCAGGGCATGCGCCGCCTCGACGCCGACTTTGATTCCGCCCGGCTGGCGAACACCGTGCTCGGCGTGTTCGGCCTGATGGGCCGGCTCGGCGAGAACGTGCGAGAGCGCCAGGGCATGGCCTACTACGCCTACTCGCGAGTGAGCGGCGACCGCGAGCCCGGCACATGGGTCACGATCGCGGGCGTCAACCCGGCCAACGTCTCCCGCGCGCAGAACGCTATGCTCGACGAGGTCAAGCGGCTGCAGGATGAGCTGGTTCCCGCGGACGAACTCGAGGACTGCAAGAGCTATCTCACCGGCTCCGTGCCGCTCCAACTTGAGACGAACGACGGCGTGGCGAGCCTGTTGGCTGACATCGAGTGGCATGGCCTCGGGCTGGATTACCTTGAGCGCTATCCGAAAATCATCAACTCGCTGACCGCGGAGCAGGTGCAGCAGGTGGCGCAGAAGTATCTCCACCCGGACGCGTATGTGTTCGCGCTGGCGGGGCCGGAAGCCGCGTAGCCGCTTCTCTGGACCGCGGAAACGCGGTCCAGCTTCCCCTATGAGCGAGTAGCATGCCTCTTTCCACCGGCGTCGACCTCGTTTCCGTTGCGCGCATCGCCGCCCTGATTGAGCGCCAGGGCGAGCGTTTTCTTGCCCGCGTCTACACGCCCGCGGAGCTTGCCGTGTGCGGGCCGCGCGTTGAATCGCTCGCCGCGCGCTGGGCCGCGAAGGAAGCGGTTGCGAAGGCGCTCGGCACGGGCATCGGCGCGGTCGCATTCCGCGAGATCGAAGTGCTCTACGACGAGCACCGCAGCCCGCGCCTGCGCCTCCACGGCGCCGCAGCCCAGCTTGCCGCGGCGCGCGGCCTCACCGAATGGTCGATCAGCCTCGCGCACGACGGTGGCATGGCGCTCGCATTCGTGGTGGCAATGGGGTAATCCCGTGCCTCCGTTCTCATTAGTTGCCCATAATCCCCTTATCCGTTCTTCACTTGTCTGCTTATTGCTTCTGCTATACTGAGTACGTCATTTGTTATTCCTTTGCGGCGGACGTGCGCATCGCCGCGCCCTTCTCAGGTCTGGAGATCGTTCATGAAGCACCGGTCGGTCGTTCTGGTCTGTCTCGTCGCCCTCGTTCTGTCCGTCATTCCCGCATCCGTCACCCATGCCGCCGCGCCCGAAAGCGCGCGCCGGGCCGTCGCGCTTGTTTCGGGTGAGCAGTTGCTCGCCGCCGGTTCGCTGCCCGCGCAGACGGGCGGTCCCTCGGCGCCGCTGCAGGCGTTGCGCGTCGGCTTCACAGAAAGCGAGTTGTTCACCGTGGTCTGCCGCGAGTGGGCCGCGGGCGGCGACATCGAATCGACGCAGGGCAGTTGGTACCTCGGCGAGAAGCCGTCACTGGGTGAGACGGTCGGCTCGCTGCCCATCGTCGGCCATGCCTGCGCCTTCACCGAGGACCCGTCGCTCGAAAACGGCGTCATCCTGGCGCTCGACATCCCGGTGGTGATCCTCTATGCGAAGGTGGTCTACGATGGGGTCGTGGCAGTCAACAGCATCGCGATGACCGTCACCGCGCTCGCGCCCGTCGCGCTGACCGCCGGCCCGTCCGGCGTAGTGAACGCGATCCAGATGGTGCGAACACAGGCCGAAGGCTACCTCGCCGTGATCAAGCAGGACCTGGCGACGGCCCGGCGCGAGCAGGCGCGCACCGCCCAGCTTCAGGCGCACATCAAGGAGAACCACGACTGGACTGTGGCGTTGAATGAGGAATGGATTACCGGCGCGCTGCCGAAGATCGCGCAAGCCGCGCTGGCCGATCCGACCGTGCGCCGCGCGGTGGGTGACGCCATTGAGACGGCTGGCGACGCGGCCGGGACCGCGGTGGAGAGCGGCGCGGCCGCAGTCGGCCGGAGCGCGGCAACGGCCGGGCTGGCCGCGGGCGCGGGGGCGGAGAACGCGCTGGCTGCGGCTGCCGCTGCCGCGGGCGACGTAGGCGCCTGGCTGCGCGCCGCGTGCGTCAACCTGCCCGAGCCACTGCGCGCGGTATGCCCCGCGACGGAGACCGCGCAGCGTTAGGCGGGTGACAGGGATTTGACAGAAATCCGGCCCGCGAGAGAGTCGCGGGCCGGATTTTGTCTTCGCCATCTACGCGAGCCGCCGCAGCAGCTCCGCGTCCCCCGCCAGCACCTCGCGCGCCCGCGCCAGCCGAATCTCGCCCGCCTCCTCCGGGTCCACCAGGCTCCAGTCGAGTCGGCCATGGGGCGGCTGCGGATCGTATTCGATGTCGATCTGCGTGCGCCGCGCCGCCTCGTCCCCTGCCAGCCGCGCCAGCAAGTGGAGCGCCATGTCGATCCCCGCGGACACGCCCGCCGCGGTGATGAACTTCCCATCCTCCACCCAGCGCTCGCGGACGTACGTTGCGCCGAGCTTCTCCAGCAGCGCGGCATACGCCCAGTGCGTCGTCGCTCGTCGCCCGTCGAGCAGGCCCGCCGCGCCGAGGATGAGCGAGCCGGTGCAGACCGAGCCGACAAAGGCTGCGCCCTCGGCTGCCTCGCTCAGGTACTCCGTCAACACGCGGTTCCCCATCGCAGCCATCATCGGCCTGCCGCCGCCAGGGACGATCACGCCGAACGGCCGCCGCGCGTCCGCGAGCGTCACGTCGGGTGTCAGCTTCGCCGGTGTGTCAGTCGCGACCGCGTCGAGCGTCTCGCCCGCGACCGCGATCCGAAACGGCTTTTCGAGGTACTGCATGGCGGAGGAGAACACCTCGAGCGGACCGATCAGGTCGAGCACGGTCAGGCCGGGGTAGAGGACGAAGACGATGGTGTCCGATCTTTCGTTCACAGTGCGCCTCTCATGTGGAATCCACGCTCCATGATATCATGCCCCCGATAACTGCGACTGAAAGGTAGGGGGCATGAGCAACCAAACGATGCGCGGGGTCTGGCTCGAGAACCTCCGCGCCAGCTACCGCACCGACATCCCAGTTCCGCAGCCCGGCCCTGGCGAGGCGCTCGTGCGCGTCATCAAGGCCGGCATCTGCCACACCGACATCGAGTTGATGCGCGGCTACTACCCGTACACGGGTGTGATCGGGCACGAGTTCGTCGGCGTGGTGGAGCAAGCCGACGACGCAGCCTGGATCGGTAAGCGCGTGTGCGGAGAAATCAATGTGGTGTGCGGCGAGTGTGAGCAATGCCGCGCGGGCCGGAGCATGCACTGCGAGCGGCGCACCGTGCTCGGCATCGTTGCGCGCAGCGGTGCGCTTGCGGAGTATCTCGCACTGCCCGTTGCCAACCTGCACGAGGTCCCG
The DNA here is from genome assembly GCA_025454635.1 of Anaerolineae bacterium. Classification (GTDB taxonomy): domain Bacteria; phylum Chloroflexota; class Anaerolineae; order CG2-30-64-16; family CG2-30-64-16; genus JALOOB01. Next base: position 3,762 of record JALOOB010000016.1, on the reverse strand, counting down.
CCGAACGTCACGGACGACGAAGCGGTCTTTGCGGAGCCGCTCGCCGCGGCGGTGGGCATTCTCGACCTCGCGCCGGTCGCGCCGGCGGATCGCGTCCTCGTGATTGGGCCGGGCAAACTCGGCAACCTCGTCGCGCAGGTGCTCGCCCTCACGGGCGCGGATCTGCTCGTCGTCGGGCGGCGGCCCGCGCCGCTGGAGTTGCTCGCGCGCCGCGGGATTCGGACCGGCGCGCTTGAATCCGTTGCCGAGCGCCGCGCCGACGTCGTCGTCGAGTGCAGCGGCAATCCGGCGGGGCTGGAGCTGGCGCGGAAGGCGGTGCGCCCGCGCGGGACCATTATCCTGAAAAGCACGTATGCGGGCGACACCACCATCAACATGTCGAGCATCGTGGTGGACGAGGTGCGGCTGGTGGGGTCGCGCTGCGGGCCGATGGATGCCGCGCTGCGCCTGCTGGAGCAGCGCGCGGTCGACGTCCGCCCGCTGATCGAGTGCCGCTACCCGCTGGCGCGCGTCCTCGACGCGCTGGCCGAGGCCGACCAGCCGGGGCGGATGAAGGTGCTCGTGGAGATGTAAAGCGGGGGCTATCTCAGGCGAGTGGACCGGACGCCTTGCCGGTCCGCCCGTCGAAGTAGCTTCCGCCGAAGAAATACCAGTCCAGCGATTCGAGCGTCTGGCGGCACCGGGAAGCATCCAGGGTCGCGAAGTCCGGCTTCGCAATGGCGCCCAGGTACCACCGGCCCGAGCCGGTGAACCCCTCCAACTCGTACAGGTAGCGCAGCCAGGCGCGACCGCAGCGTGCGCAGCGCCACAACGACGCTTCGCCAAGTTCCGCGTCCATGCCCAGTTCGCCTTCGAGAGTCAGGGACGCGAACGGGACGCTGAGGCATTCGCAGGCATCCCCGCGGGCGGCCATCGTGCTCTCAGCCGGACGGTTGCCCCAGCGCGCGTAACTGCCGCCAGTGCGCCATGAACGCCGCGCGCCACGTCGGATACGCGACATAACGCAGCCCGTACTCCGCGCAAGTCTGCTCCACAATCGGCGCCAGCCGAGGGTAGTTCAGATGGCAGACATGCGGCAGCAGGTGATGCTCGATCTGGTAGTTCAGCCCGCCGATATAGAAGTTGAGCAGCTTGTTGCGCGGCGCGAAATCCACCGTGGTTTCGACCTGGTGGATGCCCCACTCGTTGTCGATGCGCAGCGGGTTCGGCTTCGGCTCGGGGAAGTTTGCGTCGCCGCTGATGTGCGCCAACTGGAAGACCACGCCGAGCAGCAGCCCGAGCACCAGCATGATGAGGACGTAGCCGATCAACACCTGCCACCACGGGAAGACCAGCATCGGAATGGCGAACATCAGCACGGCATAAACCAGCTTGCCCAGCCAGAACGTCACCTTGTCGCCCGCGGTCATCTTCGGGTAGACGTGATTCGGGTCCGACCGCCCAAACAACGCCATGAGGAAGTCGCGCAGGATGAAGTCGAACGCGATCAGGCTGTACACAAGGGGAAAGTACCACGCCTGGAACCGGTGCAGGGGCCGCCACGGGACGCGCGGCGATAGGCGGATTAGCCCATACGCCTCGATGTCATCGTCGTAGCCCGCAATGTTGGTGTAGGTATGGTGCCAGACGTTATGCTTGGTGCGCCAGCGAAAGCCGCTGATGCCCGCCAGTTCCGCGCTCAGGCTGACGATGCGGTTGACGCGCGGGTTGTCGGAGTAACCGCGATGGTTCGCGTCGTGCATCACGTTGAAACCGATCGACGCGACGGCAAACGCAAAGACCACGCACAGGATCAGGTTAACCCATGTGGGAAAGCCGCCAAGCAGGATGAGCAGATATGCTCCAAGCCACCAGACGAGCGAGATCGCCGTCTTGGCATACATGGCCGGCAGGTCGCGCGCGGGGACGCCGTTCTCCCGCAGGTGCGCCTCGACGCGCTCGTTGAGCGTCTTGCGGAAGCCGCGTTGCCCGGTGAACTGAATGCTCCGGGCCGGCGCTTTGCCGAGAGCGGGGGCGATAGTTGTCACTGCCTCTTCCTTTCCGGCGCTGACTCGGGGGGGCGCCGGCGTGGGGGTGTAGAATGCCCGTCGGCGCCGCACCCGCGACGCCGCGCGCACCCATTGTACCACCAGTCGCGTTTGCGGACACGCTGCCGCGCAAGCCGACGAAAGTTCGGGCAACGCAGGCTGCGGGGAACGTCTGCCCCCTATCCCATCGTCTATGCAGACAGGCATCCTTGCCGGCCGCGCAGGTAGACTATCATTTGCGCTCTGATTGTCCCGGTGTGCCGCTTGCATTCCCGCGCGTTCTGATGTAGGATATAGTTGTTGAGCGAGACAGTTTGTGGAGGGCTATCGTGGGACGCACGCGTCTGATTCTCACTTTTGTTTTCTCTGTGCTCTTGCTGCTCCTGCTTGCAGCCACGAATGCCGATGCGGACTCCGGCGGGGTGCACGTGGTTCGGTCTGGCGAGACGCTCGCTTCCATTGCCCGCAACTATGGCGTCAGCGCAAGCGCGATTGCGCGCGCCAACGGCATCTCAAACCCCGACCTGATTCGGGTGGGGCAGAGGCTCGTCATTCCCGGCGGCGGCAGTTCGTCGGGCGGGACGGTTGCCAAGCCCGCCGCGCGCACATACGTCGTCAAGGCGGGCGACACCCTTAATGCGATCGCCCGGCGCTTCGGCGTTTCGGCGGCCTCACTCGCCGCGGCAAACGGCCTCAGCAACCCGAACAACATCCGTATCGGCATGACCCTGCGGATTCCATCGGGTGGCGGGGCGGTGGCGGGACCGGCCGCGCCGAGCGGGGCGGGCACGCGCTTTGTGGCCGACCTCTCCGCGCAGCACTGCTGGCTCTACAAGAACGGCAAGCTGATCGGCGATTGGGTGTGCTCTTCGGGGCGCAAGGGCGCGCGCACCATGCCCGGCACCTTCAAGGTGCAGTCAAAGCTGCAGCGGGCGTGGGGCTCGGCCTGGAACTTCTGGATGCCCTACTGGCTCGGCATTTATTGGGCCGGCAAGACGGAGAACGGCATCCACGGCCTGCCGTACAACCCGAGCAACGGGCGCAAGACGTGGGCCGGCATGGTCGGCACGCCGATCACGTTCGGCTGCATCATGCTCGACGACGTCAACGCCAAGAAGCTGTGGGAAGTGGCCTACATTGGCATGCCGGTGATTATTCAACCTTAGAGGCTGTTGAAAAGGGCGTCTGTCTTGCGCTGAACGCCCGGACATTAGTGTCCGGGCGGGCGCATCAAGCAAGTCTACCTGGAGGGGAACCGCTTCCAGTGCCCCTCCGAAATGACCTCGGCCGCGCCGTCGACCACCCGGATGGCCGTCTCATCGTCAATCGCATACCCCGGGACCGGCAGGCCCTCGGCCCATCTCTCCGCGTCCGCCAGCGTGTTGTGCGGCAGGTCCGGGTGGTCCAGGTGCGGAAAGATCGAGAAGCCGACCAGGCCCAGCGTGTCATGGCCGCCCGTGGGCGGAGTCCACTCGACGAAGTGCTCCCCGATCACGGGCGTCATCACCATGCTTCCGGCGCTCAGCCCCACGTACACCAGGTTCTCCAGCGACGGCAGGAGGTCAGCCAGCCCGGACTGTCCCATCCAGTAGCGCAGATACAAGGGATCTCCGCCGTTCACCAGCAGTGCATCTGTCTCCCGGACCGCGGAGATCCAATGCTCTTCCGGGATACTCGGCAGCGCGGTTAGCTCCAGCACGCCCAAAGACTTCCAACCGAGTTCGCACATCGGCGT
>JALOOB010000201.1 GCA_025454635.1 Anaerolineae bacterium | reverse complement strand
GCGGGGGTGAACGCGACCAATAGCGAGCAGCTCTGGTTCGCAGACAATGCGGTATCGACCATGCAGGTGCCGGCACGCGCGAAGTCGTCCGGGTTCGCCCCGCTCATGATGAGCGACCCGATCGTCAGCGTCCCGCCGCCGGTGTTGGTCAGCGTCACGGTCTTCGCGGCGCTGGTCGTGCCGACCTTCTGATTGCCAAAGTTGACCGACGTGGCGGAAAGGGTCGCCACCGGCGCCGGCGTGACCGGTGCCGTCGCGGCGGCGGCGACGCTCACCATGAACGTCTGGCCGCCGACCGACAGGTTGGCGCTTTGCACCGACGTCGACGTATTGGCGCCGACCGAGTACTTGACCGTCGCCGAGCCGCTGCCGCTCTTGGCCGACGTGATCGTGAGCCACGCGACGCCGCTGCTCGCGGTCCACGTGCAGCCGGTACCCGTGGTGAGCGTGAAGCTGCCCGCGCCGCCGGTGGACGCGAAACTCGCGCTGCTTGCACTCAAGACGTAGCTGCAGCCGCTCGCCTGGCTCACCGTGAAGTTCACGCCGCCCACGGCGATCGCGCCACTGCGCGCGGGGCCCGTGTTGGCGGCGGCGGCGTAGTTCAGCGTGCCGGTGCTGCTGGTAGCGGAACCCGCGCCTATGCTGAGCCACGACGGCGCGTTGCTGACTGCGTTCCACGCGCATCCCGTGCCGGCACTCACGCTGGTCGAGCCGCTTGCTGCCGTCGCCGCGACGCTCACGCTGGGCGGCGATAAGGCAAACGTGCAGGCGGACCCGCCCGAGCTGCGGAAATTGGCGACGGTGGCGGCGTTCTGGTTGTGCACGCGCGCGTTGTCCGAGATCGCCGACGTGCCCAGCGGCAGCGCCGCGGTGCCGTAGGTGAGGTTGGGATTCGAGAAGTACGGGATCCGCGTGCAACTCGTACTCGCGGCCGAGCACGCGTTGTTGTACGCCATCACGGTGCGCCAGCCCGCGGTTGGAACAGCGTAGCCGTGGCCGAACGCGTACGGCGAAGTGCTGGGATCGACGTAGGGATCGTGCAGCGCGCCGAAGTTGTGGCCGAGCTCGTGCGCGAACGAGAGGTTGCCCGAAGCGCAGCCGCGATTGATCACCGAAAAGCCGTAGCCGGCACTGGGGCCGATCCACGCCAGGCCGCAGTACGTTCCGTTTTCTATGAACAGGCTCACGAGATCGGCGCCGTAGGTGTTGCGCAACGTGTGCGCCTCGTCCATGTAGCCGTCGCCGGCCGACGTGAGGCGATTGAGGTCGGTGTGGAAGTCGCCGGACTCGTCGTAGTTCATCGCAGCGACGTGGACCAGATTGAGTCGGGTGGTGATCCCGCTGTTCGCGTAGGCCGTGTTCGCCGAGTCGATCGCCTGCTGCGCCTGCGCGGCGATCGCCGTTCCGGCCGCCGCCGCGGTCTGCTTGCTGTAGACGATCATCACGTCGATGATCGCCCCGGTGTCGGCGGAGGCAGTCGTGCCGGCCTTGAGGTCGATCGACCCGCGCGTGTCGGGCGACGACGCCTTCTCCTGGAGCGGGGCGCGCAGTTTCTCGCTTCCTGCCGGATGGTCGGTCGGGAAGCCGCTCTGGTCGACCTGCCGCAGCGACTGCGCGCCGTCGCGGTCGGTCTGCAGCTGGTAGGTGGCGAAGATGCGTGCTGCGCTGTCGGCCAGTGTGATCGTGCCGGCGATGGCGCCGTCGACGACGGTGAGCACCGCCTCGCCCTTGTCGTAACCCTCGACGCTTCCGTGCCAGGTGAAGCTCCCCGTGCTGCGCCGCTCGACGCGAGCGAGGTCGACGACGACCACGATTCCGTCGAAGAGCTCGACGCCCAGGCGCGTCGGCGCGAAGCCCACCGGCGGGTCGAGGTACTCGAACGCGACCGCCACCTGCCGCTGCCGCGCCACGCCGCGCTCCGCCGGCTTCGCCTTGGCAGCCGCGCGCGCCACGTCAGACGCCGCCGGGGCGGCCAGCAACATGGGGATCCCGGCGGGCACCTGTGCGCGGGAAGAGAACGGAGTCAGCAGCAAGGCCGCGGCGATGGCCAGCAGCGTGGTGGCGAACGACCAGTCGGTGCGGGTGGTAGTTGAGGTGTTCACGATCTGCTCCACTATGTCCAGTCGAGCGACTGTCCGTGAAGCGAGATCCACCAGAACTGCACAGCAGAAGCACCCGGTGCCCCGCTGGTTTCCTTCAGTGGCGCTGTACGCAATGCGTCACTGCTGGAAAATACTTGTCCGGCGGTCCCGCTATCATAGGACTGGCGTCCCTTAGACCGGTGACTTTGCGTCCCCGGCTTTCGCCGGGTTTGCCCTTTTCGGACCCTTCGGTCCCGGTACCGCGGTTGCACGTTTCGCAACGGCCGTGGCGCGAGCGCCACTATGCGAACGTCATTCTTTCACTTTCGAAGCGATAGGTCAAGACGAATGCTGCAAAAGACAACGTGAACACAACAAACATGACAATGATATATTGATTGCGACCCACTTCGAACAATGGCATTTCGGCAGTTGCGGGCGGAACTTTAGCCTTGACGGCCGAATTCTTTCCGGTCGTCGTCACCGGTTCCTGTTTCCGGCGGCGAGATATCCGAGGCCGCTCATTTGGGGTGACTTCCGATGCTGGCGAGACAGATCTGAACGTGCAGAGAACGCGACACTCCGGCAGCTCCCCAATGAGCTACCGTCCGGTCTGCCCAGGCGGGTCGACACGTGTTAGGCTCGTCGGCGCTGTGCGCTGCCGGAGCCCGATCGATGCACTTTGACGCGTCGGTAGATTCCTTTGTTTGGCGATGTTGCGTTGGCGCAGCCGAGGAGCAAGGCAGCTGCCGAAATGGCGTGTGGCTGCAGGACCTCTGCGGCGATGAGGCTCGGGATGGGCCAGGCAGGGGCGGCCTGACCTGGCACACGAGACCGGGAACGTGCCTTTCACAGGCAACAGGGAAGCTGACTCGCCGACTGATGCCAAGAGGAATGACAGACGGGCAATCAAGTGCCGCTTCTGCTGGAAGATGGTGACGTCGTGACGATTCTTGTCGACCAATCGGGAGGCGCCGATGACAAGTAGGGCAGGGGGTGCAATGGCGACCGTTCGGCCGGAGCGAATTCCAGCCCCGAAGCTCATGCTTGCACTTCTTGTGCTGCTCGCGGTCGTCCCGACTGGGATCCAGGCGCAAGAGGCGGAGCTCGGTGCCCCGCCTGAAGCCCCCAAGTATGGTCAGGATCAACCGTGGCCGAGCGGTGCAGATCTGGCCGGGGCGAAGTCGGCGGCGTGGTTGAACACGCTGGACCGGGCGGCCGTCCGAAACTCCTACGTCTACGACTTTCTCGCTGCGGCTAACAAGTCTCTGGCGTGGACGGGAAACTACGGAACCTGCAATCCCGGCACGACGGCGCAGGACTACCGGAGCGCGACGGCACAGCGGCTCAATTGGTTCCGTTCGATGGCTGGCGTGCCCGTCGGCATCTCCCTGGATCCGGTGTATAGCGCCAAGGACCAGCAGGCAGCCCTGATGTTCAGCGTCAACCGGCAGATCAGTCACACTCCTCCTACCGGATGGGCGTGCTACTCCACCGAAGGCGCACAGGGCGCGGGCAATTCGAACATCTGCTACTCCTCTGGTGCGACCTACCTCCAATCCGACCCTGGATGCGTGAATCTGTACATGCTGGACTCGGGCGCGGGCAACACGGCGGTAGGCCATCGCCGCTGGATTCTCTACCCGCAAACGCAGACGATGGGGACCGGCGATGTTCCGGGAGACGGCGGGAATTACAGCGCCAACGCGCTCTGGGTGTTCGATGGGAATTATGGTGCTCCCCGACCCGCAACGCGAGACGGTTTTGTTGCCTGGCCTCCCAACGGTTTCGTACCAGCGCCGGTCGTCTATCCGCGCTGGTCCTTCTCGTACCCCGGCGCCTCCTTCGCCGCCGCCTCCGTTGCGATGCAATGCAATGGTTCGAACCTCCCGCTTCAAGTCTTTCCGGTTCAGGATGGTTACGGCGAGAATACGATCGTCTGGGAGCCGAGCGCTTGTTCGCTGCCTGGCGGAGGGGAAGCGATCTCGGATGTCACAGTCTCGAACGTGATCATCGGCGGGACTCCGCAGACTTTTTCCTACACGGTGAGGATCTTCGATCCGTCGTTGGTGATCCCCAGTCATGTCGGCTTCTTCCGCAGCGGAATGTGGCTGCTCGACCGCAACGGCAACGGGACTTGGGAGGGCCCGGCAACCGATCGCTTGTACGTGCTGGGTCAGGCCGGTGACACGCCCCTCGTCGGTGACTGGAACGGAGACGGCAAGTCGAAGATCGGGTTCTTTCGCGCCGGGATGTGGTTGCTGGACTATAACGGCAACGGCGTCTGGGATGGCCCATCGATAGATCGCCTGTATTTGCTGGGGCAAGCAGGGGACGTTCCGTTGGTGGGCGACTGGAATGGCGATGGCAGAGATGAGATCGGGTTCTTCCGCGCCGGGATGTGGCTGCTCGACTACAACGGCAGCGGGACCTGGGAGGGCCCGGCATCCGATCGCCTGTACGCGCTCGGCCAAGCAGGTGACACACCCCTCGTCGGTGACTGGAACGGCGAAGGCAAGACGAAGATCGGGTTCTTCCGCGCCGGAATGTGGCTGCTCGACTACAACGGCAACGGGGCTTGGGAGGGCCCGGCATCCGACCGCCTGTACGCGCTCGGCCAAGCGGGTGACACGCCCCTCGTCGGTGACTGGAACGGCGACGGCAAGACGAAGATCGGGTTCTTCCGCGCCGGGATGTGGCTGCTCGACTACAACGGAAACGGGGCCTGGGAGGGCCCGGCATCCGACCGCTTGTACGCGCTCGGCCAAGCCGGTGACACGCCTCTCGTAGGCGACTGGAACGACGACGGCAAAACAAAGATCGGATTCTTCCGCAATGGCATGTGGCTGCTGGATCACAGCGGCAATGGCGGCTGGGACGGGCCCACGACAGATCGTCTTTACTCGCTTGGACGGTTCGGCGACACGCCGCTGGTGGGCCACTGGTGATTGGCGCGTGCCGCCCACGGACTTGGCCGCAAGATCGATCCGACTTGATCCAATCTTGACGCACAAGCATGACGCCGGTTAGGGCAGATCGCGACGCGGTAGTCTTCCCGCGACTGCGCAGCGGCCGGCTTGCAGCGGAAATCTCTTGTCTCTGTTTCCACGCCTTGTTGCTGTCGGACATTCGAACCTATCCCGAGGATCTGCCATGAAAGCGCTTCAGACGAACTTTGCACTCGTATCGGCAGCCACTTTTGCGCTGACGATGGGCTCGCCGTCCGCCTTCGCGCAGGACCCCGGCTGCACCCGGTATCTCGAACTGACTGGCAAGAAGCCGGACAGGCCGTATCGCGTGAATCAAACGATCGCAATCGACGGAGCGAAGCAACAGAACGAAGCCGTCTATATCGACGGCATCATTTACACGAAGCAGGGTGACTCGAAAGCGGGCAAGTGGATAGCGACACCGGTTCCCGACTTCAAAGAAGCCATTGAGATGGCGAAGAAGACCACGTCAAAGTGCACGATGAGCGGCACCGAGTTGTTGGGCGGCGTACCGACGCAGGTCTGGATTTCCTACTCAGCGACACCGTTCGAGCCGAAGCCCGTGCAGTGGAAGACGTGGATTGGCGTCGCCGATGGGCGCGTTTATCGGCAAGCGTCGGAGGGTGTCGATCAGCGCTATTTCTATGACAACGTCGTCGCGCCGCCCCCGAGTGAGGTTGCGCAGCCGCGGAAGCGGAAGTGAATTGTTCACCCGAGTGCGGACGAGTCAGCTCTCCTGCGCTGCCTGACCGCCCTTTGGACGCTGCGCTCGAGGTGGTAACCAACCAATTCGAGCTTCATTGGCGGGTATGGTAAGAGGGCGGCAAGGCGGCAGGTATGTTGTGTCGGCGGCGCATGTCTTTCGATGGATTCGCTGCGACCTATCGCCTGGCCATCCGCGCGGTTGCAGCGACGACTTCCGGCGCGTTCTACGGGAGAGTGCCTGGACACGAGACGGCGCGACGCAGAAACAAGGGCGCCGAAAGCCATCGTTCCAGGCGGCACGGATTGCCAAGGTTGCACCACCGTTCTCGATTGCTCGAGAGCCCGCGATCAGAGCACGCGATCGGGTCGGTCCTTTGCGCTGACAGGTCGCTATCGAAGCTGACACAAGCACCAGTGTGATTCGCCGGGTGTTGGGTTGCGTTGAAGGACGGGAGTCGATGCGTAACGTCTTTCAGCGGTGTTCGTCGCGAGCCTGCGTAACCAGCTCGATCCAAATCGTAGCCCGGACGAGGCAGCCGGTTGCCGTCTCACGGGCGTCATGTACACGGAATGTACGCGTCGGACGGCGCTTGGAACCGTGCCTTAGCGCGTGCCGGAGAAGGAATTCTGATGTATGGGAAACTCACCCGCCGCGAGGCCAATCGCCTCGAGCAGCGCACGCTGCGCGTGTCCGTCGTCGCCATCGTCGGCCTGGCCGTCGCCGGCATCGGCTGGGGCCTCTACATCGGCTCCGAGGCCGTCATGCTGGACGGCTTCTATG
>JALOOB010000509.1 GCA_025454635.1 Anaerolineae bacterium | reverse complement strand
GGGGCTCGGATTGGTGATGATCGTGCTGCTGGCGCAGGCGGCTGCGGCGGCACGCGTCGGCATTTTCGGCTGGCGGCCGCCGTATGCGGGCTGGCTGTTGATCAGCGTCGCGCTGATTGGGGCGTCGCTGCTGGTCTTCAAGTCGCCTGCGGGAGCGATAGCGGGTGGGGCGGGCGCCCTTCTGGTGTTGGGGCTGGTCGTGTTCGGTAGCGAGCGGCTGCCGCTGGACTGACCGCATTCCCCCTAGCGCCGTTGCTCTTCGTGGGCCTCCATGTACGCGCGAAGCAATGCGTTGATGCGCGTTTGGTACCCGTCCCCAAGGCTACGGAACCATTCCAAAACGTCACGGTCGATGCGCAGAGTCACCTGGGCTTTGGTTGGCTTCGGCTTGAACCCTTGCCGCACAACCGCGCGCGCAAACATTTCGGGCGTGATCTCCGGAATGTCAGAGAGATCGATGTCCTCATCGCGCAGCGCGTCGAGCCGCTGCCAGTCGGTTTCAGGTGTTGCGCCAGTATTCTGCTGCTTCATATTTGGTAGCCCTTCGGGCCGAGATGAGTCGAATCGCATCGCCCCTCAGCGCGTAAATGACGACGATCACGCGCCCCTGCATAAGGCCCACTGCAATCCAGCGCGCCTCGCCGTAATCTAACCGGTCGTCTTCAATCGTGACAACCGGACCATCAAAGATTGCGGCAGCATCCTGAAAATCGATGGCGTGCTTTGCCGAGTTTTGCCAGCGTTTTTCCTCGTTCCACTCTATCTTCATTGATAGTGTAACTCCAAATTGTAACTACGTCAAGCCCTCGTCAGCAGGTCGGCCCAGACGCGGTTGCGGGCGGCTTCGTCGTCGAACGCAAGGCGCAGGACTTCGCGCACGGGCTTCTTCGGCTTTTTGCCGTCGGAGGGGGGCACGAAGCGGTAGGCGATGCGTAGGCCCGGCCGCTTGTCTCCCCCGAACACCACGACGCCCGCGGTCACCTCTTCGACATCTTCGGGCCGGAAGAACGCATACCACATGCCCAGGCGGTCGGCCGGGAGCGAGCCGAGCAGGAAGCGCGAGTTCCCCTGCATCGCCATGACCGCGTGCTCGCGCGAGCCGAACGTGCGCCAGTAGCCGGGGAGATCGGCAAGGAAGCCGCGTTTCTCCTGCACCTCGAAGCGGCCCGTTGCGCGGACGGGCTCTTTGTCGTCGGGCGACATGGCGAGCGGCGGCGGGGGCGGAGGCGCGGGCTGCGCGGCGAAGCGGACGTAACCCGCGCGGCCGGCCGCGTTGTTGAGCGCGATGATGCCGAACGCGACGAACAGGATCAGGCCGAGGGTCAGCCAGTGCCACGCGGGGAGCGCGGGGCGGCCGCGCAGCAGCCACTGGATCAGGATGATCGCCGCGGCGAGGAACGCGAGATTGCGCGTGAGCACGTCGAGCTGGGTGTCGCCGAGCCGGTGCATCCGCAACTGGTAGGCCAGTTTGTAGAGCCTTGCCATCACGTTGTTACTTTGCCCTCCCTCGTCGCGTCACGACCAGACCGACGAGAACAATCGCGCCGCCGAGCAACTGGACCGGCGCGAGCGTGGCGCCGAGGGTGGCCCACGCAAAGAGAATCGCCACCACAGGCGTCAGGTTCGAGTAGACGGCGGTGCGCGCGTTGCCGACGCGCTGGACGCTGGCGTACCAGATGACGTACCCGACTGCGACCGAAAGCACTGCGGAATAGAACAGCGACGCCCAGGCAATTGGTTCCACCGCGGACCAATCCTGTTTTTGCAGGTCGGGGATGGCGAAGAGGATGAGTGGGATGGTGCCGGCCAGCATGGACCAAGCGGTCATGCTGAGGGGCGACACGCGCGTGAGCAGGGGCTTGCTCGCGACGGTGTAGACGGCCCAGAGTACGGCGCAGCCGAGGATGAGCAAATCGCCTACGACGTTCGCGCTGCCGAGCGCGACGTTGCCCCCGCCCATGACCAGGAGGACGATGCCCGCGAAGGAGAGCAGGATGCCGCCGAACATCAGGCGGTTGATGCGCTCGATGCGGAGCAAGAAGCCGAGGATGGCGACCCAGATGGGCGCGGTGGCCATGATGAGGGAGGCGTTGCCGGGGGAGGTGCGGGCCATGCCCTGGATGAAGAGCACCTGGTAGACGCTGTTACCCATGAAACTGATGAGCGCGATGACGAGGAAATCGCGGCGCGCGGGAGCGCGGGTGAGCTCGGGCCGGCCGGTGGCGCGGGCCTGCCATGCCAGCACGACGAAGGTGACGACGGTGGCGAGGGTGAAGCGCACCGCGTTGAAGGCGAGCGGCTCCATCGACCGCAGGGCGACCTTGACCGCGGTGAAGTTGACGCCCCAGATCGTGATCGCCAGCAGCATCATCAGATCGGTGCTGACGCCATGCCGGCCCCGCGCGGTCACGGCCGGGCCGGCCTCCACCCGTTCGCTCATCCTGCCGACGTCCGCGCATCCGCGGCGCGCGCGACGCGCACGCCCTCTTCCTCGTTGACCCGCGAGAGGACCAGACCGCCTACGACGAAGAAGACGATGAGGGAGATGATGCTGAGGCGGCTCGTGCCGAACAACTGGCCGACGACGGCGAACATCAACGGGCCGAGCAGCCCGGCGAACTTGGAGCTCATGTCGTAGAAGCCGAAGAACTCGGCGCTCTGCGCTTTGGGGACCATGTTGCCGAAGAGGGAGCGGCTGAGGCCCTGGCTGCCGCCCTGGACGAGGCCGACGAGCACCGCGAGCAGCCAGAACTCGACCGCGGTCGACATGAAGAAGCCCCAGATCGAGACGAGCGTGTAGACCGCCAGCGCGAGCAGGATGGCGTTCTTCGTGTTGAGCCGGCGCGCGAGGGGCGCGAACGCGGGTCCCAGGAGGAACCGGCTGAGCAGCACGGCGATCACCTGGTTTGCCAGCACGACCAGGACGCCGATGGGGCCGCTGGT
>JALOOB010000200.1 GCA_025454635.1 Anaerolineae bacterium | reverse complement strand
AGCGCCGCTTCGATCTGGCGCAGCGTCTCCTCGTTGGCCTTCCCCAGTTCCTCGTTTGCGCGGTCGAGGGCGACCAGCCGGTCTTCCTGCTCCTGCAACATGCGCGCGTAGCGGCGGCGCAGCTCGCCTTCCTCGCCGGTTTCCTTGAGCGCGGCCAGGTTCCCCTGGATTGTCTTCTGCTGCTCGAGCACCTTCTCGCGCGCGGCCGCGTTCTTCCCCATCTCCTCCTCGCGGCGCTTGATTTCGTCGATCAGCGCGAGGACTTTGCGCAACGCGCCATAGGTCGCTTCGTCCAGGGCCTTGCCGCGCAGCCACTGCGCCAACTGGTCGTAGCTGACCTTGCCGATTTCCTCGCGACGCCACAACTGCCGCCGATGTTTGAGGATCAGCAGGGCGGTCTGGCCGGCCGCGACGTCGGCTGCGTAGCGGTAGTGCTCGGCGGTTTTGGCAGCCGGCTCGGATGTGTCGAACGGCTCGTAGTCGGAGAGCACGGGGTGTTCGACCAGGACGCGCGCGTCCTCCTTGTTGCGGTTGCGCAGCTCGTACCTCGTCGTGCGGATGTCCCACTCCTGCATCATCAGGTAGCCTTCGCGAATCCGCACGCTCTCCAACTGTCGCTCCGACCGGTGGTCCTCCGTGACGGTGATGCCCAGGTCGACCGCATAGGCGAGGTAGATTTCGCCGTCGCCCGCCGAGAAGGGCAGCATGGCCTCGCCGGCATACTCGCCCCCCTCGATAACCGTCAGCGGGCCGCGTTCGAGCGTGAGCCCGGTCGTGTTGGTGAACCGGAGCGCGATGACGGGGTTGCGCGGGTGTTTCTGACCGTTGTAGAGCCGCTCCTTCTGCGCGCCTAGCTCGCTCTGCAGGATGGGCGCCATCGCGGAGCGGCCTCGACGGACGGTGATCGGGTTGGCAACCTCGTAGCTGAAGTATTCGCCCTGTTCCTTGCCCGTGGCGGCAATGGCGGATGAGCTTGCCACGTCGGCCATCGTGGCGCGCATCCGTTTCGGCGACGGGACCGGCGCTGCCTCGGCCAGCATCATGCCGCGGGCCATTGCCGGCGGGGCTGCGGGCGCGGCCATCCCGAACGCGGCGCCCTCGAACTCGACGGGCGCGGCCACCGCGCGGCTCTCCTCCCGGATCGTCGGCCGCTCCGGGGTGAACGGGGTGTACAAGTCATAAATGAAGCTGATCGGCTTCCCCGCCACGAAGCTTACTTCGACGTTTTCCAGGTCCTCGTCGAGGGTGTTGTCGAAAAGCGCCCAGCCTTGCAGGAGAACCTTCGGCGTATCCTTCGACTCCGCCTCGTCGCTGCGCGATAGGCTCCGCTCAGGAGGCTGCGCGGGGCCCGCGTCGACGACGAGGCGGTAGCTGACGCGCCAGACAGGGCTGGGCGCGATGTAGCTGAGGCTGACCGACTCGGCGCCAGGCGACAGGCGAACCGTGACGGCGCGCTTGTCTTCCTCGGTCAGGCTGGTTTCGAGGAAATAGGCCAGGTCGGCGTTCGCGCGGTCATCGTCCAGCGTGACGGCGACAATGTTGCCGAGCGGGAACGCGACGACTTCGCGCTTCTCCGGGATGAAGAGCGAAACGAGCGTGGCGTTGAGGGGCTCGCGCTCGCCGGGGAGGTCCACGCCGATGAGCACGCCGCGCTCCTCGCGCTTCCTCGTGGCGACTTTGACGCGGCGGCCGCGCGCATCGCGGAGCAGGTCGCGGAGGCTTGCCTCGTCGGACAGCCGGATCGACGAGCGTTGGAGCAGCTCTGCCTTGTCCTCCGGCGTCTGATAATCCACGCCCAGCACCTGCCCGCCGCTGGCAATTGCCGTCAGGCTCTTGAGCACGTCGTTCATTTCCTCGGTGCGGAAAGAGAGCGCAACCGTCTCGCCCGGCTGCTCGGCGTGCCGGGTGAAGAAGCCGACGCCGTGCTTATACAAGGTCATTTTCACGATAGGTAGTGCGGGCATGCTGATACTCCTACGGACTTCTCGGGTCGGCAAGACCTCGAAGGTCTCATCCATCAACATTCTACCCTAAGTCGCGCAACCACGCGCCAGCTTTCTTCGTATCCACCTTTAGCCGACGCCCATTTGTCAGGCAACTGGGAGCGAGGATTCCGGCACTCTTCAAATTTTGTGTTAGCATACACGATTGCGCGGCAAAGTTAGGCCGCGCTGGAGATGGAGCTCATCATGGCTGAACCTATTGTTTCGATACGGGATGTCTGCAAGACCTTCGGCCCGGTCCGCGCTGTGGACGATGTCTCGTTCGACGTCTACCCCGGCGAGATATTTGGGTTGCTCGGTCCCAACGGCGCGGGCAAGACCACGACGATCCGCATGATGCTGGATATTTTCCGCCCCGATTGCGGAGAGGTGCGTCTGTTTGGCAAGCCGATGACTGAGGCGGCGAAGCACCGCATCGGCTATATGCCGGAGGAGCGCGGGCTGTATCGCGATCAGCAGTTGGAGCCGACACTGCATTACCTGGCCACGCTCAAGGGGCTGAGCGAGGCGGAGGCGAGCCGCCGGCTGCAGAAGTGGCTGAAGCAACTGGACCTGTGGGATTCGCGCAAGAAGAAGATCCAGGACCTGAGCCGCGGCATGCAGCAGAAGGCGCAGTTGATCGCCACGCTGGTGCATGAGCCGGACCTGATCGTCGTCGACGAGCCGTTTGCCAACCTGGACCCGGTGAATACGCGCATGGCGATCGACATGCTGTCCGAGCAGGCGCAGCAGGGCAAGGCGATCATCATGTCGACGCACTTGATGTACCAGGTGGAGGCGATGTGCCATCGAATCGTGCTGATCGATAAGGGGCGGGTCGTGCTGTACGGCCCGGTGGATCAGATCAAGCGCGAGTTTGCGTCCAATGCGGTGCTGATCTATGGCCAGGCGGACTTCGGCAGTCTGCCGGGGGTGCTCGAAGCGCGGCAGGAGAACAGCCACTGGCGGCTGAGCCTGGCGCAAGGCGCGACGCCGCAGGGCGTGTTCCGCGCGCTGGCGCAGCAGGATGGCGCGCGCATCGAGCGGTTTGAGCTGGCCGAGCCCTCGCTGGACGACATCTTTATCAATGTCGTTGCGGGTGACGGCCAAGCGCCGGAGGCGGCAAATGCGTAACCTTTGGAAAGTGGCGAAGGAGGAGTTCAACCGCCTGGCGCGCAAGCGGTCGTTCATCCTTTCCCTCATCGGGATGCCCATTTTCATCGGCGTCATCATGGCGATCGCCATCTTCACGGCCATGCCGCGCGGCGACGCGCGGCCCCTGGGCTATGTTGACCTGGCCGGGGTGATGGCAGGGCCGGTGGCCGCGGGGTACACCGCGCCGGACGATATCGCCGCGCCCGTGTCCTTCGCTGACCAGGCGGCCGCGCGCGCCGCGCTGGAACGCGGTGAGATCCAGGGCTTCTACCTGATCGGCGAGGACTACTCGCAGACGCGCAAGCTGCAGTTGTTTACGTGGGACAAGGCGCCCTCGGGGCGGGCGCGCAACGCGTTTCAGGCCTTGCTGGCCGCGCACGTGGTCGCGCAGGCGCCGGCCGACGCGCAGCGCATCCTGCTCGAGGGAACGACGCTCAACTTCAGGGCGGCGGACGACACCCGCGAGATGCCCGCGGAAGGGTTCGTCGTCGCGATTATCCTGCCCTTCGTCATCGGGTTCTTCTTCCTCATGGTCGTCATGAGCTCGGGCGGTTACCTGCTGCAAGCAGTGACGACGGAGAAGGAGAACCGTATGGTCGAGGTGATGATGACGAGCGTTTCGCCCCTGCAGATGATCGGCGGGAAGGCCGTGGGGCTGATCGGCGTGGCGCTCACGCAGGTGGCAGTCTGGTTGCTTGCGCTGGCCGTCGCGCTGGTAGTGATCCGCGCGCAAGTCTCGTGGATCGCCGACATCCAGATCCCTTGGGGCACCCTCGGCATTACCGCGCTCTTCTTCCTGCCCACCTACGTGCTGCTGGCGGGCCTGATGATTGCGGTGGGCAGCATGGTGACCGAGTTGCAGCACGGCCAGCAGATCGCAGGCTTCTTCAACCTGCTGTTCGCTCTGCCGTTTTTCTTCCTTGTCATGGTGTTCAACAACCCGGACAGCGCGATCATGATTGCGATGTCGCTTTTCCCGACCACGTCCATGATGACGCTGGCGATGCGCTGGGCTGTGACGGCCGTGCCGATGTGGCAGGTGGGGTTGAGCTTTGCGCTGCTGTGCCTTGCGGCGCTCGGCAGCATTTGGCTTGCGGCGAAGGTTTTCCGGGCGGGGATGCTGCGCTACGGCCAACCGTTGAACCTGGCGGGGCTGCGCGAGGCGATCCGGCCGGCGAAGCCGGTGACTTCGGCGCAGGGCGCCGCGGCGCGGGGAAGCGCGAAGGTATAGGGCTTGCATCGGAGATGCGAATGAACACGCGTAATGTTCTCAAAGTCATTAAGTACGAAATTGTCAGCATGATGCGGAAACCGTCGTTCTGGTTCTTCACCTTCGGCTTCCCGGTCATGATCATGGCGTTTACCCTGGCGCCGCAGCTGATGGTGCGCGACTCGATCACGGAGGCCTCGCAGACGCTGATGTCGGCAACGCAGGGTCCCTCGGTGCCATACGTCGATTTGGCCGGCATCGTCGAGACGATTCCGGACGACATGAAGGCGGGCTTCCGGCAGTTCCCAGACGAGGCGTCGGCCAAAGCTGCGCTGGACTCGGGGGAGATCCCCCACTACTTTCTGATCCCCGCGGACTTCCGACAGACGGGCACTGTGGTCGGGGTGACCGAACACCCTTCGCCGATGACGGGCATCAACGGCTCCGGTCCGCTGGACTACGTGCTGCGGCTGAACCTGGCGGGGGGCGATCCGGTGCTGGCATCGCCGGTGGCGCAGATGGAAGAGCGCAGCCTTGCGCCGGCGAGCGGCGCGAGTGTGGGCACGGAAGGACGACCCTCGGGCCGGGATGCCGGCATGGGCGACTTCCTGCTGCCGTTCGCCGTGATGTTCATCCTGTTTTTCATCATCACGATGAGCGCAGGGTTCATGCTGCAGAGCGTGACGCGCGAGAAGGAGAACCGGACGGCCGAATTGCTGCTGACAAGCCTCTCGCCCCGCGAACTGATGCTGGGCAAGGTGATCGGCCTCGGCGCGGTGGCCCTGTTCCAGATGGGCGTGTGGCTGGGCGGCGGGCAGTTGGTGCTTGTTGGCGGCGCGGTCGCAGCATCGGCGCTGGCGGGGCAGGGGCTTTCGCTGAGCTTCTTCCTGTGGGCGATCGTGTTCTTCATCTTCGGCTACGTCGTGTATGCGGCGGCGTTGGGAGCGCTCGGGGCATTGGCCCCTAACATGCGGGAAGGCTCGCAGTTCACGTTCGTGCTGCTGATCCCGCTGCTGATCCCGCTGTGGCTGAACAACGTCTTCTTTAATGACCCGCACGGGATGTTCGCCACGGTGTTGAGCCTGTTCCCGCTGACCGCGCCGACGTCGATGATGACGCGGCTGGCGGTGGGTGGCGTGGCGGCGTGGCAGCCGTTCGCCGCGCTCGCGGGACTGATCATCACGGCGTACCTGTTCGTCCTGCTGGCCGCGCGCTTCTTCCGGGCCGACACGCTGCTTTCGGGCGCGAGCATCAGCTGGGGGCGGATCGCCGGTGAGCTAAAGGGGCGGTAGGCAGTTCGGGCCATACTTCCCTGTTTTACAGGAGATATCAGAGAGACGCCGTCCGGGAGACCGGGCGGCGTTCTTGTTTGGGGGAGAGGGCTGGCTGACCCCGCCATCCGCGTTTCGGGGGCTTGGCCCTCCGAACCGAATGAGTCACGCGAGGAGCGTCGGGTTCTGCCTTTGTTGGGGCGGCCCGCCCCCACACCCCTGCCAGGGGGTGACCCCTTGATCTACAAGTTTCGGAGGGGCCGCCGGCCCCTCCACCCTGGCCAGGGGGCTGCGCCCCCTTGACCCTCAATTTGTCACGCCTGGGGCGACGAGCGCCGCGGGGTGGGGCCGAGTCGCTACGCTGCGCGGGGGCGCAATGGCATCGGCGCCGGTTAGGGGCAGGGCGCGCGGGTGATCTTGTCGCCCACCGCGCATCCTTCTGCGCCGCCGGCGGTCATCTCCACGACGTACTTGACGCCCTTGTAGAAATGCCCGAAGCGCCACGGCTTGAGGTCGCGGTCGATGCCCATGATGACGTCGTTGTTATTGACATAAAGAACATCGATCGGGAAGCGCATGAAGTGGGTGTGGATGGAGGAGGAGGGGGTGATGAGCAGCGCGTGGCCGGGGGGCAGGGGCGGCGAGCCCATTAGGCCCTTAAAGCTGGTCCACGGGTTGTCGGCGAGGCGCGTGCGCTCGGCGATGGTGAGGTCGCGGGTGGCGTTTATCAGGCGGAAAGGTTGCTTCTCTCCCATGACTTACCCCATGAGCAGGAGGATCGCGAGCGCGCCGAGGCACAGGTAGGGCGCGTAGGCGATGGCGGTCTTGCGCGTGGCGCGCCTGGTGATGAGCAGGATGGCGGCGGCGAGCCCGCCGAGGATGAGAGCTTGACGTCGCCCATGCCCATGGCGCCGCGGCCGATGAGCGCGATGAGGAAGAAGAGCCCGAACCCGACCGCGCCGCCGATGAGCGCCTCGACGGGCGCGGGGGCGCCGGGGAGAAAGCTGGCAGCGAGCGCGAGGATCGCCGCGGGCGCGGTCATAACGTTGAGCACGAGCCGGTGTTCGAGGTCGACGACGAGGACGGTGAGCAGGAACCAAGCGTAGAGCCAGAGTAAGAGCGTGCGAACGGGCTGGCCGCCCGTTCGCCAGGCAATGAGGACGAACGCGGCGATCATGGCGAGCTCGAGGAGCGGGGAGCGCATGGGGCGGCGCTGTCCACAGTGCGGACAGACGCCGCCCGGTCGGCGAAAGAAGTACCAGGGGAGGGTGAGGTAGTGCAGGACGCTCCGTTGCCCCTGCGCAACCGCGGAGAGAGTTGCGCGCCCGGCCAGTAGTTGCCCTCGTCGCTCGGGCAGCGCTTCTGCCGCCCAATTTGCGAGCGCGCCGGCCAAGAGGCCGAGCAGGACGGCGGACAGCAACTCGATCACTGCGTTAGTACGGGAATTCTAACGGCGTTGGGGTCTTCATACGTGCCGCCTCCGAGTCCGCCGCCGATCGTGCAGTTGCAGTTGACTGTGCCGACAATCGCCTTCGACAGCGGGATCGGCTTGCCTTTGTCGTCTTCGCACTCCTGACCG
>JALOOB010000199.1 GCA_025454635.1 Anaerolineae bacterium | reverse complement strand
CGAGTGAAGTTCCCGCTTATCGAATCGAAAAATCCCGGCCCCGTGGTTACACTGGAAGAGATCAATCGGGCAATAGAAGAAGCTGATATTGAGGAAGCTCTCGACGATGCGTATCCTAACCGACGTTAACGTTTTGCTGGCCCTCGTGCACGGGCAAAACGAGAATCACAGACAGGCAGTCAGGTGGCTGGACGGTGTAGTAGACGACACAATTTGCATCTGCCGCATGACTCAGAACGGCTTGCTCCGGTTGCTCACGCTTGCGCCCGTTATGCAGAACAATGCGCTTACCATGGGGGAAGCCTGGCAGGTATATGACCGGTTGATGACGGACGAGCGCTTCACGTTCGCGCTCGAGCCGGATGGCCTCGAACGGGTCTGGAGAGCGCTGTGTCCCTCAAAACGCGTATCGCCCAAGATGTGGATGGACGCCTATCTTGCCGCCTTTGCCATTGCGGAGGGCGCTCAACTGGTTACATTCGACCGCGGCTTTCGCGAGTTCCGAGGGCTTGCGCTCCATGTTCTCGGCGCACAAGCGCTCCATGAGGAAAGCATATCGTACACGGTAACAACTGGCGCATGAACCCTCGATCATGCGCCATGTTGCGCTTTGCTCCGCCGCTTATGCGCATGCTGCTTTCTCCCCGCCAACCACCCTGCGCAACCCCGCAATCATCTCCTCCGCCACCTCGGCCCGCTGACCGCGCCGCGCGGCCTCTTCGCACGCCTCCGCTGAGATAATGCCAAGTTGATTCAGCGCGTAGACAGATAACAACCACGCCAGGTTCTTCCTCCCGCCCTTGATCCCCATCGCGTCGAGGTCGACCACCACCTTACGCGCGGGCGTGTCCATGTTTGCGAACTCGGGCGTGGTGAACAGCCAACTCTCTGCGGTGAGCGCCTTAAGGTAACGCGCGGAGGCCTTCCGGCCTTCTTCGGTCGCCAGAACAAGCGCATCGGGGCGCGTAACGCCGGTGAAGTGAATCAGATTCGGGCTGAAGATCAGTTCGCTGATGCTGTGCCCCGTCTGGACCGTCACGGGGTAGTCGTCCTGCTGCGCCGCAAAGAGGCCGGAGAGGATCGCCGCTTCGCCCAGCACGCGCGCGGCCGAGCGCACCTTGCCGCCCGCGGAGCCGGCAACCACGAAGCGAAACTCCTCCTTGAGCGGGGAAGTGAAGAGCGCCGGCAGCGGGTTCGCGGGCAAGGCCGGCTTGCCGAGCAGCAGAGCGTTCGCCTCCCGAACCGCCCGCGCGTACTCCGGCCGATCTTCGCGGTGGAGCAGCCCCACGGGCATCCCCAGCCGTTCGCGCATTTCGAGCAACGACTTGCGGGAGAAGTCGTTGTTCGGCACATAATACGCGGTGCATAGCTCCCAAATGTCGAGCAGCGCAAAGGACTCGCTATTAGACGCCTCGACAATGACGTCAGGCAGCTCACGGTCGAACGCGGTGCCGCGCCAGACGTAGCCCGCGCCGTTGACCGCGACGGTCGCGCAGATATCTAGCGGCCGTTCCAGGTTGCCTTTGCGCGTCGTAACCGTCACGCCGCCCGGCGGGGTGGTGACGCTGTGCTCGCCGCCCGTCATGCCGAAGTTGAAGTTGTTCATCACCAGCACGGTCATGCCCACGTTGCGCCGCGCCGCGTTGAGCAAGTGCGCGCCCCCGATGCCGGTGCCGCCGTCCCCGATCAGCACAAAAACCTTGAGGTCGGGATCGACGAGCTTGATGCCGGTCGCATAGGCCAGGCTGCGCCCGTGCAAGCCGTGAAACGCATTGGCGACGAAGTACTGATCCGCGAGCCCCTGGCAGCCGATGTCGGTCACAAGCGCGATCCGGTGCGGATCGACGCCGAGCTTAACCAGCGCGGTGTTGAGATGATTCAGGACCAGCGAGTGCCCGCAGCCGGGGCAGAACGGGTAGTCGCGCTCGTTGCGGTACGTGCGCAATTGCGAGTCGCCAGGCATCTCAGCCTCCCACGATCTGTTCAAGAAACTGGGCGGGAGTGATGAGCTCGCCGTCGACGCGGTTGATCCCGACGATTTCGGGCGGGACGACTCTCGCCTGCGCGCACCACCGATACACCACGCGCTCGACCTCCCGGCGGAAGTCGCCGTGGTTGAGTTCTGCCACCACGATTCGGCAGACAACCGCCTCGCCGTCGCCGGGCTTGACGAACTGAAGGATGGCGTTTTCGGGCACGGGCCACAGCGATTGAACGGCCAAAGTCGAGACGGCCCGACCCTCCGCGCACGCGATCCGGTAGGCTTCCTCCATCGCGCCGGTCGTCACCCCGTAGGAGACAAACGCGGTCTGCGCTCCGGGGGCGGTTGTAGACGTCGCCATCTCCAGTTCGGCCGCATGGTCCTCGATCTTGCGGCGCAGGCGCTCGTTCAGCTTGCCCACCTTCACGGGGTCCTTGGTGAGAAAACCGTGCTCGTCGTGCGTCGAGCCGGTGAAGCGGACGATGTGCGGGCCGCCGATGGGCGCGTACGCCGGGGCCGCGTCCGGTGCAGGCGCGCGGTAGGGGATAGTTGTCTCCTCCGCCCGGAGGCCATGCGTGCCCGCAGGCAGCGCCTCCGCGACCACGCGTTCGCGCACGGGCGGCGCCTCGAAGCGATCGACGTCCGCCGTGGTGAGCGCCTGGAAAAGCTCCTTGTCGGTCAGCAGGAAAACGGGGCAGCGGTGCTTCTCCGCCAGGTCAAACGCGACGCGGGTCAGGCTGTAGCACTCGTAGACGTTGCCGGGCGCGAGCGCGATGATCGGGTAGCCGCCCGAGTTGCCCCATCGCGCAAACTGGACGTCGCCTTGTCCGGGCGTGGTTGCGCCTCCGGTTGCCGGGCCGAGCCGCTGAACGTCCACGATGACGAGCGGGACCTCGCCCATGATCGACAGGCCGATGGTTTCGCTGTACAGCGACATACCTGGCCCGGAAGTGGCGGTGAACGCGCGCGCGCCGGTCATGGCCGCGGCGACGCACATGCTGATCGAAGCAATCTCGTCTTCGCCCTGGATCGCAAGGCCGCCGACTTTAGGGAGTTCCCGGATCATGTGGAGCAGGATAGGTGTAGCCGGGGAGATGGGGTAGCCGGCAAAGAAGGTGGCGCCCGCGTCCAGCGCGCCGCGGGCGATGGCCGTGGCGCCGTCGATAAACTCACGCATAAATTCTCCACGTTGAGAGATCGCAATAGGACGCAGATGACGCGGATGGGGTAGATCACCTAAGATTGCGTATCGATAGTCCTGAGAACCCACCCTATCTGCGTCATCTGCCTTGAATTTCCGCCTCACCGTACCCCTCGAACCCGGCAATCGCAATGACGCGGCGCAGTTTCAGGGTTAAACAAACGAGGGAAGGCCACCCCCGGATCGTCCGGAACGTGACTTCCCCCGATTCTTGCTTGTGATTCGCGCGGACAGACAGTGGCTAGTTGTTGATCCACCGGGCCAGGCGTTGGAGGCGCGAAGGCTTGCTCTCGCCGTTCAACTCGACGTCGGCGACACGGTCCAGCTGCGGCAACAAGGTCCAGGTGAGCAAGGCCAGAATCGCTATCAACAACGGGATATCCATAGGTCGGCTCCTTCAGTGCTGCTGCTTGTGTCCCTTCAGACGAGTGTCCGCCTGCGCTGGTTCCAATCCTCACTACGCAAATATGAACGATCTGTCGCGCGCAAAATACGGCGCGCATATGAAGCCGCTATGAAGTTTGCCAGCGAAAAGAGTTAATGTTCTGTAAGGCGCGAGGTCGCGGCCCGTCGCGCAGCGGACGCGAGGGCCAACATGATTGCGATGGGGAAAAGCGCGAGGGCGATGCTGCCCGCCACGCCGATCGCAGGGATCAGCGAGCCGGCTGTGAGCGGCAGGATCATCGCGCCGACCGAACCGGAAGCGACGAAAAACGAACCGACCGCGCCAGAATGACTTGGCTCCAGTTGGCTCGCATAGGCGAGGGACGTGGGGAATATCGGCCCAAAGCCGAGGCCGACGAGCAGCACGCCGGCCCAGAATGCCGGCGGCGCCAATTGACCGGCCAGGATGAGCAGCACGCCAAGCGCAGCGAGCGCCAGTCCAGCCTGGACCAGCCGCATGTTGCCGATGCGTCCGAGCAGCGCAACGGCCGAGATTCTGCCCAGGAGCATCGCGCCCCAGAAGAGCGACGTGGCGAGGCTCGCCGTCGTGGCAACTTGTTCCATGGCGGCGCGGCTGTACGTGAACAGCCAGCCTGCCAACACCTGCTCGGTGCCGGTGTAGAGCATGGCCAGCGCAAACATCACCAGCAAGGGGGTCACCGTCAGCGGGTTGAAGCGCCGCGCCCCTTGCCCGTCAGGCGCGGCGCGCACCGGCGGCGGGGGCAGCGCGGCAACCCACATCAGCGCGACGAGAACCATCAGCGCCGCGCCAACCCGGTACGCAATTGTGTAGTCCCCGCCGAGACGCAGCGCCGCCGCAAAAACGAGCGGCCCGACAAACGAGCCGACGCCAACCGAGACGTGCAGTTTGTTGAGCGCGCGGCCCGCGCCTGCGCCGAAGTGATCGACAAAGATCGCGTTGGGGACCGTGCCCTCCGTGCTCATGGCCAGCCCCGTGAGCGCGACCGCGATGCCGGTCAGCAGGAAGGTGTTGCTGGCCGCGACGCCCCACAGGCCCACAGCCATCAGCAGCGCGCCGGCCAGAAACGTCCAGCGCCGCGCGGGCCGGTCGTTGTACCGCGCGAGCAGAATCGTCGCGGCGATGGAGCCGGCAGAGAAAAGGGTGAAGAGCAATCCTGCTTGCGGGAGCGTGATGCCGGTCCGCTGCGCAATGCCGGGGAGGCTGGGGCCTAGCAGCGAGATGGTGAAGCCAAGCATGAACATGGCCGCATAGCACGTGACGATCGCGAGTTGCGCACGCGGCGCCGCATTGCGTCCGATACGGGTGTCGTCTGCCATGTTCTCCTGGCGTCGTTCGAGAGTTGGAAAGAGTATACCACGCCTGTGCTATACTGCGCGGCGGGCAATCAGGAGGCGCGGAGGTAGTCATGGAGCGAACAGTGAACGGCGTGCGGCTGGCGGTGCGCGAGGCGGGCGCGGCGGAGAAGCCCGCGCTGCTGTTGATACACGGCTTTCCGCTCGACAGCGCTATGTGGGACGCGCAGCTATCCGGCCTGGCGCAGCACTGCCGCGTCGTCGCGCCCGATCTGCGCGGGCACGGAGCGTCAGACGCGCCGCCCGGCCCCTACTCGATCGACCAGCACGCGGATGACCTTGCCGCGCTGCTCGACGCGCTCGGGATTCAGCGCGCGGTCGTCGGCGGCTTGAGCATGGGCGGTTATGTGGCGCTCTCTGTCTGGCGGCGACACCCCGCTCGGGTAAGCGCGCTCGCGCTGATCGACACCCGCGCCAACGCCGACACGCCCGAGGCAAAAGCGGCGCGCGAGGCCACCATCGGCCGCATCCGCGAGCGCGGTGTTGCGGTCCTGGCCGAGGAGATGCTGCCTCGCCTGCTGGCGCCGGAGAATCAGGGCAAAACGGAGATTGAGCGGGCCGTGCGCGAGATGATCTTGCGGCAGCCGGTTGAGGGCATGGCCGGCGCGCTCGAGGCCATGCGAGACCGCGCGGACGCAACTGATCTGCTGACCGGAGTCACCGTCCCCGCGGCGGTCATCGTGGGCGAGGCGGACGTCATAACGCCCGTCTCCGTCGCGGAAGACCTCGCGCGTCGCTTGCCGGACGCGCGCCTCGTCGTAGTCCCCCGCGCGGGACACATGGCGCCCGTTGAAGCGCCGCAGGAGGTCAACGCCGCGCTGCTCGAGCTGGCGCGCCGAACCGGCTAGGACGTCAGCGGCGCGTCCTCGCCCCATGCGCGAATGACAAGTTGGTCGTTCTCGTCGTATGCGTAGGAGAGAAAAAGCGGTCCTGCCGCGCTCGGTAACGCCATAATTCGCGGGAGAATGACCGGCAGGTCGGGCGCCATCCAATCGACCGGCAGATGCGCGAGGGGATGCCATTCCAGCGCGCCTTCCGCCGACTCGCGAACCGTTCGCTCGTCGACGAAACCGGCGAACACAAAGAACAGGACGCCAAGCAGCGGATCGCCGCCATCCACGTGAACGACGGCCGCGAGGCGCAAGTCACGCGGGGTGACGCCCGCTTCCTCCCGCGCCTCGCGCAAGACTGCCGCCATCAGGTCCTCCCCCCGCTCCACGTGTCCGCCCAGGCCATTATAGCGGTTCGCCCAGATGCGCTTGTGGGGCGCGCCCTTGAGCAGCAGCACGTCGTCGCCGTTGCGCAGAAAGCACAGCGTGCGCGGCGTGACCTGGTACCGTTGGCGGCTGACGGCCAATCCTTGCTCTTCGCGTCCCATAGTCTCCTTCTTCCTGCGCTCATCGATGTAGGGGCGACCTGCGGTCGCCCGCCGTATCGCGTGCGCTTTCGCCGTCACTCCCTCTGCGTCCTCTGTGGCCTCTGTGGCTAAGGTGCTATAATCGCGGGCCATGACCGCCCGCTCTGCCGCCGTCTCCCGCTCCACCCGGCAAATCGCGCGCGCCGCGGTCCTCGTTGTCGGCCTGTTCTTCATCAGCCGCGTGCTCGGACTTGCGCGGGAAATGATCATCGGCGCGCGGTTCGGCACCAGCGCCGAACTCGACGCCTATCAGGCCGCGTTTCGGGTGCCGGACCTCTTGTTTCAACTCGTCGCCGGCGGCGCGCTCGGCTC
>JALOOB010000198.1 GCA_025454635.1 Anaerolineae bacterium | reverse complement strand
AGGTCGACCATTTCGCGCCAGTGGCCCTTCTCCAGCGAGATGAACGGACCTTCTTTGTAGTGCCAGACGAAGGGCACGCCAGGATTGCCCGCCATCACCTCGTGGCAGAACGGCACGGCCTGCCAGTTGAGCAGCGCGTAGATTACGTCGGGCTTCAGGTCGCGCACGGCTTCCTGCCAGTTGTCGCGCGGGAGATCGGTCACGTGGCCGAATGCCAGTGGGCCGACCGCGTTGTACCAGTACGGCTCTTCCATCCACAGGCCGTACAACTGATGCCCCAACTCTTCGAGCGCCAGCACGCGATCCGCGTTGTACGCGAGCTCGCCCACCAGGAGAATCTTCAGGCCGTCCGGCGCAGGCGGCGTGTCGGGCCGCTCCACATAGCGCGCGTATTGCTTCTCCTCGTCGATGAAATTCCCGACCGTGGTGTGGAAGCGGAGCGGTCCTTTGACGTTGTAATACTGGCGATAGGGCATGATGCCGCCGACCGGCTCGCGCACGATCTTGTGGCGCTGCCGCGGGTGCGCCACCCACTCGCACGTGATCTCCCCGGTGCTGATGAACTCCCCCGCTCCCCGCAGCTTCGACCACATCATGCGTTCCATGTCATCGGTGACGAGTTCGCGACGTTCCAGCCAGCGCGCGGCGGTCTTGCGGTGCATGACCTGTACGGGCTGGAGCGCAAAGCCGGGCGCCTCCGCGGCGGAGTAGCGGTTGTAATTGTAGCGGACGCCGGAGTGAGCGAGCGCCGCGGCCGGATGGGCCTGAAGCGCCTCGACCAGTGTGCGCAGGTGCGCGGCGTAGTAGACATCGTCGGAGGGCAGGTAGGCGACGAACTCGCCCCGCGCGGCCTCCAGCAGGAGGTTGAGCGCGGCGCCGAGGCCGGCGTTTTCCTCCAGCCGGCGATAGGAGATGCGCGGGTCTGACAGAAACGGCTCGACGCGCTGCGCAGTCGCGTCGGGCGACCCATCGTCGAGGATCAGCAGCTCCCAGTCCGTCCACTCCTGCGCGAGCAGGCTTTCGAGCGCGCGCTCGATAAAGGCTTCGTGTTTGTAAGTCGGCATAAGCACCGAGACAAGGGGCATCGTACGCTTCCTCCTTCAATTCAACTCAAAACCAACCTTTGTAGCGCAAGTCGGGCGACTTGCGCTACAAAGACCGCCCGCAATAGTACCGCGATTAACGAGCAAGTGATGTAAGGCAGCATATACAAGAATAAGTCAATAGAAACGCAAACAGACTCACATATTATTGCGGGCGTTACGCCAACTGTGGCGCGCCTTACGCCGCGCCGCGGCTCCGCGACGCATAATAGGGCGAAGATTGTGCTGAGCGTATCGACCGCAAAGGAATGAGCATCGTGAAGGACAACAGGCCTGTAAGCGTAGACGAGCGCGAGATGGAGCTGATCGTCGGGGAACAGCCGCTCGCCATGGAGTTTCTGACCGGCTTCGAGAGCACCTACATGCCGGATCACGACACAGATATCCTCGAAACGACCCGACACCTCGATCTCTTCGAGCACGACCTTGACCTGGTGGCCGGTGCGGGCATCCGCGCCCTGCGTTACCCCGTGCCCTGGCATCGCATCGAACGCGAGCCCGGCCGGTACGATTGGTCGTGGATGGACTCGGTGATGGCGGCGATAAATCATTTGGGCCTCGACCCCATCGTCGACCCGGTCCACCACACGTCGTTTCCGGCGTGGCTGGAGCTGGGCTTCCTGGACGAGCGGTTCGTCGAGAGCTACACCGCATTCGTCATGGCCTTTGCGGAGCGCTACCCATGGGTGCGCCGCTACACCCCGTTCAACGAGCCGATGCCCACCACGCTGTTCTGCGCGGACCGGGGCATCTGGAAGCCGTACCACCAGCACGAGCGGCACTGGGTGAAGATGGCGCGCAACGTCGCGTTCGCGGTGTCGCGCGTAAGCCGCGCGCTCAAGGCCGCGGACCCCGGCATCGAGATCGTCCATGTGGACACCTGCGAGGCGCATCACGCGCTGGACGAGCAATCCGTGCCGTGGGCGCGATTCCTCAACGACCGCCGCTTTCTACTGCACGACCTGATCCTGGGCCGCGTGGGGCCGCCACACCCGCTCTACTGGTTCGTCGAGGAGCACGGCACCGGCGCGGAGGACGGCATCTGCGAAGAGGATCTGGCGTGGCTGCGCGAAAACCCGGCGCAGATCGACGTGCTGGGGCTGGACTACTACTGCCACTCGGAGCAGCAGTTCCACGCGACCGGCTCGCATATCCCCAGCCTCTCGCCCTACGGTTTCGCGGAGGTGGCGCGGCAGTACATCGAGCGCTACAACCTGCCCGTCATGCTCACGGAGACCAACATCCGCGGCTACGTTTCCGTTCCGACCGGTTGAGCTGGCTGAAGTACATGGTGGAGCAGTCAGAGCAGCTGCTAGCGCAGGGCGTGGACTGGCGCGGGTTCTGCTGGTTCCCCTTCGTAGACAGCACCGATTGGGACTCGCTGCTGCGCTGCGCCTGCAACAACCTTGACCCCGTCGGCATCTACTGGCTGGACGAGCAGCGTGAGCGTCACGCGTCGGAGTTCTCCGAGGTCTACGCTGCGCTGGCAAAGCACCAGATCACGGCCGCCGACATACCGGCCTACGCCTTCCTCGAACCGGTCGCCACGGAACTGGCCGGTTTCATGCCGCAGATGTCGGGTCGGAGAAGGAGCTGCGGTCGGGGTTCCGCATGCCGGTCTACGGGATCGGGACGTGGGGCATGGGCGGCCGGATGCGGGCCGACCCGGCGCGCGACGACGATGATATTGCGGCGCTGCGCGCGGCGCTGGAGTTGGGCGTGCGCCACATCGACACCGCGGAGATGTACGGCGACGGTCACGCGGAGGAACTGGTCTGCGAGGCAATTCAAGGATTTGACCGCAGCCGGCTCTTCATCGCGTCCAAGGCGCTCGGCCATCATCTCGGGCGGCATGCGCTGATTGCGGCAGCTGAGGGGTCGCTGCGCCGGCTGCGCACGGACTATCTCGACCTGTACATGATCCACCACCCCAGCGACGCAACGCCGATCGCGGAGACGATGGAGGCGATGGACGAGCTTGCGCGGCGCGGGCTGATCCGCCACGTCGGCGTGAGCAACTTCGCCCCTGCCCGCCTCGCCGCGGCGCAAGCCGTCTCGCCCCGGAAGATCGTGGCGAACCAGGCCCATTACAGCGTGCGCGTACGCGAAGCCGAGCGCACGGAGCTGCTCAGGTATTGCCAGGAGAACGACGTGATGCTCGTGGCGTGGCAGCCGGTGGAGCAAGGCAGCGCCGGCGACCTGCTCAATTCGGTCGCGGCGTCTTACGATGTGACGCCCGTGCAGGCTGCGCTCAACTGGCTCGTGTCTCAGCCGAACGTGTGCGCCATCGCCGGAACGCGGCGCGTCGAGCACCTGCGCGAAAACCTGGGCGCGCTGGGATGGCGGATGAACAGCGCAGATATCGAGTTGCTGCGGAGCGGGTATCACGACCAGGCGGACGTGTCGGAGGTGTATCCGCTCAGGTGAAACGGGAATTCAACGCAGATAACGCAGATGGAGCGGATTCACGAGATCGCCGACGATCCTGTAGATCCACCCCCTCTGCCTCATCTAACGAGTCCCATTCTACTTGCGCTTGGCGCGGGTCGTCGCGGTGGTCTCCCCCGCAAGGTCGCGCGGTTCCGGCGCGCGGACGATGGTTGCCGGGATAGTCGTCAGCAGCGTCGGGGTGGCGCCCACATCCGCAGCCTCCGACCGCCTCATGCCCTTCATGCGCGCGTAGAGCGTCAGCGCCTGCGCGGTGACCTGATCCATGTTGTAATAGCGATACGTCGCCAGGCGGCCGACGAAGTGCACGTTCGGCGTTGAGTCGGCCAGCGCCTTGTACTGCTTGTACAGTTCCTGGTTCTCGGGCCGCGGCACGGGATAGTACGGGTCGCCCTCGGCGCGCGGGTGCTCGTAGACGATGGACGTCTTCGGGTGATTCTGCCCGGTCAGGTACTTGAACTCGGTAATGCGCGTGTATGAATGCTCGTTCGGATAGTTGACGACGGGCGCCGGCTGGAACGTCGGGGTGTCGTGCGTCTCGTGCCTGAATTCGAGCGAGCGATACGGCAGCTTGCCGTAGACGTAGTCGAAGAACTCGTCGACGGGTCCGGTATAGATCATCTCGCGGAATGGCACCAGGCCGATTACTTCGCGGTAGTCAGTGTTCAGCATGATCTTGATGTTCGGGTGGTCGAGCATATTCTCGAACATCCGCGTGTAACCGTGCAGCGGCATGGCCTGGTAGGTGTCCGTGAAGTAGCGGTTGTCGCGGTTGGTGCGGATCGGCACACGCGCGGTCACCGACGCGTCCAGTTCAGACGGGTCCAGGTCCCACTGCTTGCGGGTGTAGTTCTTGAAGAACTTCTCGTACAGCTCGCGACCCACCTTGCTGACGACGACGTCCTCGGAGGTGCGGACGGGCTCGCGCGGTTCGGCAAGGCTGGCGATGAACTGCGCCATCTCGTGCGAGCTCATATTCGTGTTGTAGAGCGCGTTGATCGTGTCCAGGTTGATCGGCATCGGCACGAGCTGGCCGTCGACGCTGGCCTGCACGCGGTGCTCGTACGGCCGCCACATGGTGAAGCGCGACAGGTAGTCGAAAACTTCTTTGCTGTTGGTATGGAAGATGTGCGGGCCATAACGATGCACCAGAATGCCCGCCTCGTTATAGTGATCATAGGCGTTGCCGCCGATGTGCGGACGCCGGTCGACGATCAGGACTCGCATATTCGAGCCTGCCGCCAACCGCTCGGCAAGCACACTTCCGGCGAAACCGGCGCCAACGATAAGATAGTCAAACATTATCTGCTCTCCACTTTCGATACATCCGTCGCCCGCGATTCGATACGGTCTGCGATCAGGCGATCCATTTCCGCCCACGTGCGGTCCCAGGAGTTGCCCTTGAGGAACTCGTCGACGCGCGCCTGCCAATCGGCGCGCTGGGCGGGCGAGAGCGCGAGCGCCGCCTCGATGGCGGCGACCGTGTCCTCAGCGCTGTCGGCAATACGCACCAGGCCCTGCTCCCCGTAAGGCCGCACAACGTCTCGAATGCTCGTCGAAACGACCGGTATGCCGCCGGCGAGGTATTCGGGCGTCTTGGTCGGGGAGATGAAACGCGTCGCCTCGTTATGCGCGAACGGCATGAGCGCGACATCCCAGCCGGCAAGGTAGAGCGGCAGCTGCTCGTAAGCCTTCTGGCCAAGGTAATGGATATTCGGCGCCTGAGGCAACGACTGCTGGTCGATCTTGACGACAGGCCCGATCAGCGCGAGATGCCAGTCGGGCCGCCGCGCCGCGATCTCGCGCAGCAGGTCGAGGTCCATCCGTTCGTCGATCACGCCAAAGAAGCCGAGGCGAGGGTGCGGAATCGCAGCTTGATCGCTGGCCACCGAGCCGGCCGATTCCTCCTGCCGGAGCCGCGCCTTCCCGAAATGCGCCGTGTCGATGCTGCTCGGAAAGAGATGGACGTTCTGATGCTGCGTTCGCTTGGCCTCGTAAAGGCTGGCGCCGCCGGTGAAGACAACGTCCGCGCGGCGAAAAAGCTCCAGTTCGAACTGCTTAAGCTGCGGATTTGCGCCCCTAAAGAGCGATAACTCGTCCATACAGTCGTAGACTGTCACCGCGGGCTTGAGCTTCGACGTGAAGCGGAGAGCCCACGGCGTGTAATACCACGCGACGAAGCGCGTGATCCCCTGCTGCGCCATAAACGCGGCCAGCATGCCCGCCTTCAACTCCTCGCGCGGCTGGCCCTCGAGCGCAAACGGAAGAAACGGGCGCACCACCCACAGGTTCGGTTGCTTCTGCTGGACATCGAGGTAGGGTTCGGTCTTGCCATCCGGCAGCGGCAGGGCTTCCTCCCAAAAGAAGACCCGCCGGTCGGCTGCGGCTCTGCTCAACAGGTGCTGAGGACGTTGGAAAACGAAGTCCCAGCGTAAGTGGGAGAATACCAGGAGGTCGGTTTTGTAAAGGGTCGTTCCCGTGGCCGCGACATCGCGAGCCGGCTGGCCATCTCGCATCATTCCATTCATCCTTCTTCGATCAATACAACTACACGGTACAACGCAGGCTTTTCGTGGCTCCCTGCGCGGCGCCCTGGCTGCGGACAGGTTACAACCGCGCGTGCGCAGTGTCGGGCAACAGCGCCCGGGCAAATAACAGCCGATGGCACGCGCGGCCATCATGCATATTTTGCTACATAATGAACCAGATTGTAACGGCGGATTGCTGTATTTAAGAACGGTCCCGCCCGACAGAAAGTTTCGCCTGCAAACAGCACTTCGACACGCGGAGATGCAGGCGCAGGGAGCCTGGAGGATGCGCGACGCGCAAAGGATCGAAGAACGGGCGGAAGCAGCCAGCGTGTGCTATAATGCCCCTTAAAACGCGTGTTCAAGCTCGACGGCGCGTATCTTGTTTCAATGAGGAACCGATGTCGCGACAGCGCTTCCCCGCCGGCCGCGTCTGGCTTCTCTTCCTTGCCCTCCTGCTCGCTGCGTGCGCTCCGCCGCCGCGTCAACCTGCCAACGTGGTCACCGCCCTCCCCCTTGCCAGCCCCCCACCCTCACGCGAGGGTCCCGCGCCCGCGTCTGAACCTATTACCGATCAAAACGCCAAGCGCGTCGCCCCACTGACGCAGATCGGTCTCGGCCGGCTGAGCGGGATCGCGCTATCGCCGGAGGGCGGCGCGCTGGCGGTTGCGTCGAGCGCCGGCGTGCGGCTGTATGATCCGCTGACGCTGGAGGTGCGGTCGTTTATCGAGACGGGGCCGGTCGAGTTGTTGGCCTACGCAAGCGACGGCGCGCTGACCACGGCTGCGGGGCGGCGCGTGGTGAAGTGGAATGCGGCGACCGGGCAGCCGGTGGCGGAGACGGTCCAGTCGACCGCAGTGGTGGCGCTCGCGACGTCCGGTGGCGGCACGATCGCGCTCGGACAGGCGCCGCGCGTGAGCGAACGCCCGGAGGGCTTCGTCATACTTCACCGCGGTGCGGATCTGGCGCAACTACGCTCGCTCCCGGACGCGGGCGCGCGCATTACCGCGGTGTCCGAGAGCAGGGACGGCGAGTGGCTGGCGGTCGCCGCGGGGAACGTAGCGCGGCTGTGGCCCTTGAGCGAGGAAGGGCCGGGGATAACGCTGCGCGGGCACACGGATCGCATTGTTGCCGTCGCATGGAGCGGCTCGGACCGCGTCGTTACCGCGGCAGCCGACGGCGCCGTGCGCGTCTGGCAGGCTTCAGACGGCAAGCAGTTGCTCGCGCTCGATACGCTGGACGACGAATTAA
Organism: Anaerolineae bacterium; assembly: GCA_025454635.1. Lineage (GTDB taxonomy): Bacteria > Chloroflexota > Anaerolineae > CG2-30-64-16 > CG2-30-64-16 > JALOOB01. The sequence continues at coordinate 2,053 of JALOOB010000198.1, read as the reverse complement.
CGTGCGTTGCGGTGACGGACGACGGCGCGCTGATTGCGGCGGGCAGCGCGGGCGGGGGTCTGCACGTGTGGCGCGCGGATGGCGAGCTCACGCGGTCGTTCCATGCGCGGCCGGGCGCGCTTCGGCAGATCATCTTCACGCCGGACGGCAGCGGCTTGCTAACCGCGGGCGACGATCAGACGCTTGCGCGCTGGCGGACGAGCGACTGGCAGCAGGTTGCCCGCAAGGCCGGCTACCTTGCCGGTGTTTACGACGTTGCGTTTTCACCCGACGGCGCGACGCTTGTAACCGGCGCAATCCGTCATGGGCTGGTGGACCTGTGGCGAGTCTCCGATGGCGCATTGCTGAGGCACGAAGAGGGGCACGATGGGCTCGGCGTGAACGCGGTGGCGTATGCGCCGGATGGTTCGTTCTTTGCCACGGGCGGCGAGGATAACCTGGTGCGAATCTGGTCCGCGGACGGGCAGCCGGCGCGGACGCTGGCGGGCCACACCGAGTACGCGACCGGCGTCGCGGTCTCGCCCGACAGCGGGACCGTAGCGTCGAGTTCGTATGACAAGACGATCCGGCTGTGGCGCGCCTCAGATGGTGGAGCAATGGGCACGCTGCAGGGGCACACATCGTGGGTTAACGCGGTCGCGTTTTCGCCGGACGGGCGGCGACTGCTCTCGGCGTCCTATGACCGCACCGCCCGGCTGTGGGACGTGGCAGCGCAGCGGCAGATCGGCATTGTTGGCCGGTACGAGACGGACGCCACCACCGTCGCGTACGCGCCCGACGGGCGGACGATGGCAGTCGGGCTCAGCGCGGGGGGCGAGGTGCGGCTGCTGGACGCGGAGGGCGCGGCGCTTCGGACCCTCGACGGCGAGGGGAGCGAGCAGGTCACCGGCTTGAGCTTCTCGCCCGACGGGACGCTTCTCGCCGTAAGCTATTATCAAGGGGAACCCGTGCGGCTGTGGCGGGTGGCCGACGGCGCGCTGCTCGCCACGCTCACAGGGCCGCGCGATGTGTTCGATCTGGCGTTTTCGCCCGACGGCGCGCTGCTGGCCGCAGCGTCGGGACAGGGCGTAGTCACGCTGTTTGGGGCGCAGTAGGGAGCGGCGATGACGTTTGACCTGGGGCAGTTGCCCCCGCCTGCTGAGAAGCGGCTTGCCGTGCGCGTGACGCCCGCGGCCCAGGCTGCGCTGCGCGGCGGGCATCCATGGGTGTTCGATCAGTCGATCGTCTCCATCAGCGGCAAGGCGGACCCGCAAGCAGGCGACCTCGCGGTGATCTTCGACGACTTCCGGCGGTTTCTGGCCGTTGGCCTGTTCGACCCGCACTCGCCCTTGCGCATCCGCGTCCTCCAGCACCGCGAGCCCGCGCGCATCGACCGCGCCTGGTTTCGCGGACGGCTCGCGGAGGCCGCAACCCTTCGGCAAGGGCTGGTGGAGACGGGCACCGACGCCTACCGGCTCGTCCACGGGGAGAACGACGGACTACCGGGGCTGGTAATCGACCGGTATGCGGAGAACTTCGTCGTAAAGGTGTACAGCGCGGCGTGGCTGCCCTGGCTGCCGCAGGTCGTCGATGCCCTGCTGGAAGTGGAACGGGTGGAAGCCGTGGTGCTCCGGCTGAGCCGCGAGACCGCGCACGGGCCGGGGCTGCCGCGGGGGCTAACCGACGGCGTGACAATCCACGGCCGAGATTTGCGCGGGCCGGCGCAGTTCCGCGAGAACGGGCTGCGGTTTGCCGCGGACCTGCTGCGGGGCCAGAAGACCGGCTTCTTCCTCGACCAGCGCGACAACCGGCGCCGAGTCGAGACGTTTGCGCAGGGGCGGCGCACGCTCAACGTCTTCGCGTATACCGGGGGCTTCTCGCTCTACGCCGCCCGCGGCGGCGCGCCTGAAGTGTTGAGCGTCGACCTGAGCGAGCCCGCGCTGCGCGATGCCGCGGCGAATTTCGCGCTCAACCGCGACATACCGGCGGTTGCGGCGTGCCGGCACTCGACCCTGGCCGGGGATGCGTTCGACGTCCTGGCCGACCTTGGGCGCGGGGGCGCGCGCTTCGGGCT
>JALOOB010000197.1 GCA_025454635.1 Anaerolineae bacterium | reverse complement strand
CGAGCCGTCCGCGTTCATCCGGTACAACGTCCACACCCCCGGCCCCCCGTCGCGGTCGGTGAGGAACAGGATCGTCTTGCCGTCGGGCGACCACGCCGGCGCGACGTTGTTCGGCGAGCGGCGCACCGCCGACGGCGGCTTCGTCAGGTACTGGAGCAGCCGGCCCGACGCGTCAAAGAGCGCGAGATCCGTGTGGTCGTGGATGCGCTGCTGCGCAAGGAAACGGGCGCCGTCGGGCGACCAGATGGGGCTCCCCCACCAGACGTCCTTCGTCACGTCGACCGGCGCGCGGCCCGGCCCGGTGATCTGCAGCCGGTTGTTGCCCCGGAACAGCAGATCGTCGCTCTTCGGCCGCCACGACACGCTCTGCGCATCGAGCGGCGCAGGCATGTCCTGCCACGTCTGGTCGTTCAACCCGATGGTCGCGATGCCCGTCTGATCGATTTTGAAGATAGGCATAGAGGAAATGCACAGTTCGCCCGCGGGCGTCTTGCCGCAGTCCTTGCCTCCGAACAGCAGGCGCAATTGCTCCTCCGGCAGGCAGCCGAGCACGCTCTCGCGGCAGCTTACGGTCTGCAGGAGACGCACGAATGCGAGCTTCTCGCCGTCGGCGCTCCAGCTTGGATGCCGCGGTTTGTCGGCGCGCACGATCCGCCGCTCCTCGCCGGTCTTCATGTCGCGCGCAAACAGCCCCGGCTCCACGCCCCAGCGCGTGAAGGCGAGCTTGCTCCCGTCGGGCGAGAAGGCGGGGTCCATGCCGTCGGTCAGGCGCTGGGTCTTGCCCGCCGCAACGTCGAGAAGCAGGATATCGCCGCCCGGCGAGGTCATGATGGCAACTTTGCCGGCCGGCCCGGCAGGCGCCTTGCCCTGCGCGAGGTCCGATGCGGCCGCCGGCAAAACGGTCAGGGTTAGCAGAATCAGCGTGAGGCCCAGCTGGAAAAGCAGGCGCTTCATAAATAGGGCTCCTTCGTTGGAGTTCGTCTGCCGGGGAGCCGGCCGCCCACCGGCCCCGACAGATACAATAGCTACTCGTAACGCAGCGCTTCGATCGGGTTGAGCCGGGCTGCGCGGGTGGCCGGGTAGATGCCGAAGAACAGCCCGACCGCCGCGGAGAAGCCGGTGGCAAGCGCAATGGACTGTGGCGTGACGATGGCGACGAGGTCATCCTGGAGCCGGGAAATCCCGATCGCGCCGCTTGCGCCCAGGGCGATGCCGAGCAGACCGCCGATGAGCGACAGCACAACCGACTCGATGAGGAACTGGAGAAGGATGTCCCGGCGTTTCGCGCCGACAGCTTTGCGCAGGCCGATCTCGCGGGTGCGCTCAGTTACGGACACCAACATTATATTCATGATTCCGATTCCGCCAACCAGCAGGCTAATGCCGGCGATTGCCCCGAGGAAGATGGTCAGCACGTTCGTGATCTGGCCGAAGATCGAGAGCAGATCCTGCTGGTTAATCACGGTGAAGTCGTCCTCGTCCTGGAAGCGGATGTCGTGCCGCTCGCGCAGCAGCTCGCTGATCTCCTCCGACGCCGCGTCCATGCGGTCCTCGCTCACGACCTGCGCATAGACTACCGAGAGCATCGGTTCGCCCTTGCGGTTGTGGAAGCGCGGGAAGAGCCGCTCATGCGCGGTGCTCATAGGCACCATGACGACTTCGTCCTGGTTGCCGCCGGGGCCGCCGGTTCCGCCGCGTTCTTCGAGCACGCCGATCACCCTGAACGGGATGTTGTTGATCTTGATGCTCGCGCCGACAGGGTAGGTGGCAGTCTCGTCGAAGAACCGTTCCGCGATGCGGCTGCCGATAACGGCAACCCGGCTGCGCGAGTTCACGTCCTGCTCGTCCAGAAAACTGCCCAGCGCCACCGTTCGATTCCGCACCGTGGCGTAACTCGGCGTCACGCCGGAAACCGAGACGCGCAGCTTGGTCTTGCCGTAGCTTACCTCGGCGTTCGACAACACCTCGGGCGCGACCGCAGCCACATCAGGCACGTTGAACGGATCGCCAATCGCCTCCGCATCGCTCAAGCTCAACGTCAACCCCGAGGCGCCGCGCGGGTTGTTTTGGTCGAGGTTGCCCGAGACCACGAAAAGCAGGTTCGTGCCGATGCTCTGAAGCTGGCTTGTCACCAGGTTCTGCACGCCTGCGCCCACCGAGAGAAGCGTGATGACCGCGCCAACACCGATAATGATGCCGAGCATCGTCAGCGCGGAACGCAGCTTGTTGACCGACAGCGCGCGCAGCGCCAGCCGGATCTGTTCGACTAATCTCATCTTAACACCCGTCCGGCCTGCCCAGCCGGCTCTGGTACGCCGAATCGCTGGCCATGCGCGGCGACGGGATCTGTTCGTCCGCCGCAATCTTGCCGTCGTAGATGCGGACGACCCGGCGGCAGTGCTCCGCAATATCCGGTTCGTGCGTGACCAGGATCACCGTGATCCCCTGCTCCACGTTCAGCCGCTGGAAAATGCCCATGACCTCCGCGCCGGCCTTCGAATCGAGGTTGCCGGTCGGCTCGTCCGCCAGGATAATGCGCGGGTCGTTGACCAGCGCGCGAGCGATTGCGACGCGCTGCTGCTGCCCGCCCGAGAGCTCGTTTGGCCGGTGATGCACGCGCTCGGAGAGGCCGACCAGTTGCAGCGCATTGAGCGCGCGCTGCCGGCGCTCGCCGGACCGCGTCCCCGAGTAAACCAGCGGCAGCTCGACGTTCGCCAGCGCCTCGGTCCGCGGCAGCAGGTTGAAGCTCTGAAACACGAAGCCGATGCGCTTGCTGCGCACTTCGGCCAGCCGGTCGTCGTTGAACCGGCTCACGTCCTCGCCCGCCAGGCGATACACGCCGGCGGTGGGCTGGTCGAGGCAGCCGATCACGTTCATGAGTGTCGACTTGCCGGAGCCGGACGGCCCCATGATGGCAACCATTTCCCCCTGGCAGATGGAAAGATCCACCCCGCGCAGCGCATGCACTTCTATGGCCGCCGCGCCGGCCGCGCCCATCCGATAGACCTTCGTGATGTCGGCCAGCTCGATGACCGGGCCCCCTGGGGGAGTTGTGCCGTTTCCGTTGCCCGCTTTCATGCTCACATCCCGCCGCCGCCAAAGAGGTCGCGCAACTGGTCCTCACTCGACCGGCTGCGGATGGCCAGGGTGTCGCCCTCATTCACGCCTTCGCGTATTTCGCTGAACTGCTCATCGCGCAGCCCGAGCTGCACCTCGACCCGCTCGAGATTCTCGCCGACGACCTTCTCGACGTAAGTGCGGCCGGTCTCGCGTTCCAACTGGATCGCCCGGTTCGGCACGAGCAGCACGCCGTTGCGCGTCGTCGCGATAATCGTAGCCGTCGCGCTCATGCCTGACAGAAGGGGCGCTTCGGTCGGATCAATGTCGAGTCGGACGTTGTAGGTTACCCCGCCGGTCTGCGACGTGACGGCCGACGGCGAAAGGCGGCTGACCTTGCCGGTGAGCGCTTCGTCGGGCAGCGCGTCTACTTCTATTTGAACGGTCTGACCGACCTCAATTCCCGCAATGTCCACCTCGTCCACCTGCGCGTCCAGATGGAATTGGCTCGCATCCGCCAGGCGGACGGCCGGCTGGCCGGGCGTCGCCTGTCCGCCTTCTACAATGGTCACCGCGGTGACCACTCCATCCCAAGGCGCAAGGAGCTTCGTTTGTTCCAGCCGCCGCTGCGCCTGCTGGAGCGCGAGCATCGCCTGATCCACACCCGCGCGGGCCACGGCCCTCTGCCCTTCCGATGCGCCCCGCCCCAGCCGGTCGAGGTTCGCCTGTGCCTGCGCGATCTGCGCTTCAGCCGCAGTCACCTGCGACTCGGCGCCCGTCACCTGCGAGCGAGCGGCCTCCACCTGCGCGCCCGTCACCGATTTTTCCGCGGCCCGGTACTGGGCCTCCGCGGTTTCCAGCGCAATCGTGGCGTTCTGCAACTGGACACTTTGCGGCAACATACCCACGTCCGGGCGATCCTTCACCCGGTCGTATGCCTGCTGGGCCTGCTGAAGCTGGACGCGCGCCTGGTCAACCTGCGCCCGGCTCGCCGCGAGCGTGTCCCGGTCAGGGCCCTTGAGCGTCTGCTGGTAGTTCGCTTGCGCGCTCTTCAGCGTCTGCTGCGCGCTCTTCAGCGCCTGCTGCGCGCTGACCAGTCCGGCTTCCGCCGCAGCGACGTCCGCCGCACTCGGCCCCTCGTTCAACTGCTGAAGCTGGGCCTCGGCCTGCGCCAGGCCGACCTCCGCCTGGCGCACCGCCAGTTCGAGATCGGTCGTATCCAGCGCGGCCAGCACCTCGCCCTCCTTGACCGCCTCCCCGATGCGCGCGCTGACTTCGCTAATGGCGCCAGCTGCAGCGAAGGCCAGATTCACCTCGCGCTCCGGCAACACCGCGCCCGTCGCGCTAATGGTCGCGGAAATATCTCCGCGCTCCACGTTGACCGCTTCGTACTCCGGCTTGCTGGCTTCCGCCTGCCGCCGCTGAAACTCCTGGTAACCAAAATACCCGGCCGCGCCCAGTATGGCGAGGACAACGACCACGATAAGCAATTTCCGCATGAAACTTCCTGCCTGCCTTCCGACTCTTACCGTTCTGCGCACGGTTTGCGCAACGTCATCATAGTACTCCCGTTTTGCTTGCTCCGCAACGTACATTCCTGTAGTCATCGAAACGGTTGTGTGGAGCTTGGCGCATGTGGCTATTGGTTCTTGTCAAGAATTGCGCAACAACTGCACGTATGCTAGAATAATCCCCCAGTATCACAAACGTAACGCGAGCCAGCTACAGGACTTGCGCACCTGTTGGTAAAGCGGCAGGCGGCTCGCCTGCGATAAGGAGAGAAGGACATGGCAAAGAGGATGATCCCGGACATAGTGATCGGCCGGCTGCCTGTTTACCTGCGTGCGTTGGGATTCCTGATCGCTGAAGGGCGACAAATCACTTCTTCGCAGGAGTTGGGCGACAGACTCGGCATCTCGTCCGCGCAAATCCGTAAGGACCTCTCGCATTTCGGCGAGTTCGGCAAGCAGGGGACGGGCTACGACATCAACTTCCTGTACGAACAGCTACGCACCATCTTGAAGGTCAACAAGATGTGGGACGTGGTGCTCGTCGGCGCAGGCAACCTCGGTAAAGCCATCGCGGACTACGGCGGCTTCAAAGGGAAGGGCTTCCACATCCAGGCCATCTTCGACAACAAAGAGGACAAGGTCGGCAAGCCCATGGGCATCGACAATCTTGTCGTTCAGCCGACCTCCGAGCTGGGCGAGACGATCAAGTCCAGGGGCATCATGGTCGGCATCATTGCCACGCCGGCCGAAGAGGCCCAGGCAGTTGCCCGCACGATGGTTGACGCGGGAGTCAAGGCCATCCTTAACTACGCGCCCATTACGCTGACCGTGCCGAGCAACGTGCGCGTGCAGTACATCGACCCGGTCGTCGGCCTCCAGCGCATGACCTATTACCTGCCCGAGAAGTAAGTTCCGGCGACTTCAGGCCCGGCGAAGGCACCAGTCGTGACGCCCTCGCCGGGTCTCTTTTTAACCCAGCGCTGCGGCCTGCTTGTCCACGAGGTTGCGCAGAGCTTCCCCCGCCCGATAACGCCGCAGGTTGTCCAGGAAGATCGGCATCGCGCGCTCGTAATAGCGCGGCGACCCGCCGGCATAATGAGCCGTGATAATCACGTTCGCCATATCCCACAGCGGCGAGTCTGTGGGCAACGGCTCCGTCTCAAAGACATCCAGCCCCGCCCCGGCGATCCATCCCTCTCGCAGCGCCCGAATCAGCGCCGCCTCGTCGATCAACTTGCCCCGCCCCACGTTTACGAGAAACGCGCCCGGCTTCATCGCGCCCAGCTCCCGCTCGCCGATCATGCCGCGCGTCTCCCCGGTCAGCGGCGGCGCCAGCACGACGAAGTCAGATTCGGGGAGCAGGTCAAGCAGACGCTCCGGCCCGTAGATCGCTTCGACGCCCGGCGGCGGCTGGCTCCTTGTCCTGCGGATGCCGAGCACCCGCATTCCGAACGCGCTGCCCAAGACCGCGATCCGTTCCCCGATCGCGCCCAGCCCTACCATCAGCAGCGTCCTCTCGTACAACTCGCCCAGCGTCTCGCCCGCGGGCGCCTTCCACTCGCGCGCAGCCTGGTGGCGCACCGCCTCGTGCTGCTTACGGACAAAGGCCAGCATCATGGCGAAGGCGTGCTCCGCGATCTGAATCGGGTGGACGCCCGACGCGCTCGTGACGAGGAACGGACGCGCGGCCGCTTCGGGATGGCGCGCCAGCCAGTCCGATCCCGCGCTCCACTGCTGATACCAGCGCAGGTTCGGGGCAGAGACGAGTAACTCGGTCACGGGCCAGCCCGCGAGCACCTCCACCTCGTCGCGCAGGGCCGCGATCTCGTCGCGCTCCTGCGTCATTCGGATCTCGTAACCCGGCATAATCCGGCGGATTTCCTGTAAGTCTGCGTCGGTTGCGCCGTGGGGCGGCAAATTGATCAGGATGACCGGCATCGATCCCCCCTTCCTCTTGCGTTGGGATGATGCGCTCATGATATTCGCCGCGCTGCGGTTCTGCCAAGTGGTATAGTTACGGTGTAGGCATTTTGCGCATCGTAACTATTGACAGAACTTATAGACAATCTGTTATAGTATTGTATAAGGTTGTGTTGGGTGTAGATGGAGGAAATGACATGCGCGTGGTCATAACGGGCGGAACGGGTTTCATCGGGCGTCGGCTGGCGGCCGAACTGCTGGCTCAGGGATACGAGGTCGTCGCGCTCTCGCGCAACCCCGACGCCGTGAACGGCTTGCCGAGCGGGGTTCAGGTCGAGCAGTGGGACGCTGCAACGGGCAACGGCTGGGGCTACCTGGCGGATGGCGCGCTAGCGATCGTCAATCTGGCCGGGGAGAACCTCGCCGGCGAAGGCTTTCTGCCGTCGCGCTGGACGGACGAGCGCAAGGCGCGCATCCGCGACAGCCGGCTC
>JALOOB010000508.1 GCA_025454635.1 Anaerolineae bacterium | reverse complement strand
GATAGCTGCTTCATGCAGGACACGGCGCTCGTGGTCCGCGGCCGCGCGGTCATCGCCCGCCCCGGCGCAGCGAGCCGCCGCGGGGAGGAACAACTCGTCGCCCCGCTCCTGCGCGAGCGCCTGCCGACGGTGGAGATCGTCTCGCCGGCCACGCTCGAAGGCGGCGACGTCCTCGTTCTGCCCGACCGCATCTACGTGGGCCGCTCCGACCGCACGAACGCGGCCGGCATCGAGCAGTTGCGCGCCGCGCTCCACCCCCTGCCCGTCGACGAAATCCCGGTCGAAGGGCTGCTGCACCTCCTGTCCGGCGTCACCTACCTCGGCCGGGCCACGCTGCTCGCGGTGAGCAGCATGGCCGCGCGCCCCGAGTTCGCGGGGATGACCGTCCTCCGCGTGCCGGACGACGAAGCCTACGCGTGCAACTGCCTGGGGCTGGGCGAGTGGGTCATCGCGCCTGCCGGCTACGACCGCACGCGCGCGCTGATCGAGGGTGCGGGCTTCCGCATCGAGGGTGCGGGCTTCCGCGTGCTTACTGTGCCAGTCAGCGAATTCGCCAAAGCCGACGGCGGGGTCACCTGCCTCTCGCTTTTGTGGGAGGATGAGTAGTGGCGCAGCGTCTTGTCGATGCCTACGCGGTGGGCGACCGCGTCGAAATCCTCATGACCATCGACGACGTGGAGGTCTGGCGGCCGGGCCGTGTCGCGGGCCACCAGTTCCCCGCGGTCTGGGTCGTCACCGACGCCGACCGCAAGCTGTGGTTCGTCACCAACGGCAAGCGCATCCGGCCCGAATCGGCGCCGGATGCGCAGGGACCAGAGGTCTGACAGCAACTCGCTACTTCACCTCAATCACGACCGGCGTCGGCGCGCCGCGCAGGAAGCGCCCGCCGGTCTCACCCGACCCCGCGCCGCTCTCTTCCCACCCTGCCGGCAGCAGCCGCCGCAGCGTCTCCTGGTACTGGCGCATCATATCGGCGTCCTCCAGCATCTGCGCTTCCCCCGTCACCGCCGCCACCGCACGCAGGTCGCGCTCGAGCCGGGCCGCCAGCCCGTATGCCTCGCCGTAGCGCCCCTCGTTGTAGAGCCGAGCGATCTCCTTCAGCCCCTCCGCCGAGCGTTGGATCGTGACATTGCGGCGCACTTCCGTGTCTTGGAGCGGATCATAGGCGTCGAGGCGAAAGACGACGACCCTGGCCGGCGCGCTCAACGATTGAGCTTTTTGATCGGGCAGCGCGTCATAACGCAGGTCGACGGCCAGGGGTGTCAGCGGCATGTTGCGGCCCATCCGCCGGCTGTCCATCGTCAAGCGCACCAGCAGCACCTGGCTGTCGCCGTAGCCCATGTCCCGCATCGGCACGGTGATCGGCCCGGCGGGCAGCGCGCCCTGCTGCCCCGTGACCTCGAGCAGTTCGACCCCCTCCGCCGGGGTGAGCGTCAGCGACAGGTCCGTCGCGACCTTCGCCATCAGCCCCAGCGCGTCCCGCCGGAACACCTTGTCCATCTCCTGCCCCGAGTCGATGAAGTGATACCCGCCCTGCCCTTGCTTCGCCAGCTCGCTCAGCAGCGCGTCGTTGAAGTCGCTGCCCAGCCCGATGGCCGACAGATGAATGCCCCGCTCCGTGTAGCTCCGCGCTTCCGCCGCAATCGCGCCGGGGTCGATCACGCCCACGTTCGCGATCCCGTCCGACAGCAGGATCACGGCATTGTTGCGCCGCGCGTCATAGTGCCGGTTGACCTCTCGCAGCCCCGCCATCAGCCCCGCGTGCAAGTTCGTGCTGCCCCCCGGCCACAACTGCTCGACCGCCCGCTCGATCCACCCGCCGTCGCCCACCTCGCGCGACCCCACGACGATCTCCGCGTTGTCGGAATAGCGCACGATGGACACCCGATCGTTCGCGGCCAGGCTCTGCAGGAACACGCGCAGCGACTTCTTCACGTAGGGCATCTTGTCGGGCGTGTCCATCGACCCGCTGCAGTCGATGACGAGCGCCAGGTTGAGCGGCGCGATCTCTTCCGGCCGGGCCGACTTCGCCTGCATCCCGATCTGCACCCACACTTCCGACACGCCCTCCGGCGCCTGCCAGTTGCCCGTCCGCACGTCCAGCCCCACCGCCCTGCCAACCGGCTCCGGGAATTTCTGCTCGTAATAGTTGAGGTACTCCGCCACCCGCAGATTGTCCTCCTGCGCGATGCCGCCCGACTGAATGACCGAGCGGCTGTATGCCTTGGAGGCATCCGGCGCCGCGGCCGCGCCGCAGCCCGCTACAACAGCCGCCGCCGCGATGCCGGCAAGAACGGCGACCAACCTACGAACCGTGAGAGATGCTTTCATCATGGCCTCCTGCGCTTGTCTGTGTTCCCCGCTTGCGATAGACTGACCTCGTCATCAGCGCCCTCACCATACGGCAAGCGAGAGACACTTCAAGCGCCAGAAGCGTTACACGGGCGTTGCATCCTGCGCAACAACCCGCGTGACGCCCGGAAAGGGCCATGCGAACCTTCTCTGAACTGCTTCGCGAGTACATCGCGCGCACCGGCGTCTCCGATGCGGAGTTGGCGCGCGCCGTGGGCGTGCAGCGGCAGACGATTTTCCGCTGGAAAGAGGGCACGGTCACCCGGCCGCGCTCCGCGGAGGAAGTGCTGCGCCTGGCGGCCAAGCTGCGCCTCACCCC
>JALOOB010000507.1 GCA_025454635.1 Anaerolineae bacterium | reverse complement strand
CCGTGCGTCGCGCCGTCGCAGCCCGCGGGCAGTGGGACGAGATGCGTCGCGCGGGGCGTCGCTTCGTCGAAACGGAGCGTTCCTGGAGTGCCAGCGTCGAGCGCTACCGTTCGGTCTATGGCGCCCTGCTGGGCGCCGTGGCCGGGGATGTCGGTCGTGGCTGAGGCGACCGGGCCCGCCGTGCTGGTGTGGAGCTCGCTCTTCCCTGGGCCCGCGCAGCCGCAGGCCGGCATTTTCATCCGCGAGCGCATGTTCCGCGTTGGTAGCGAGCTGCCGATGACGGTGATTTCTCCCCAGCCGTGGTTTCCGTTGCAGGGTCTGATCCGGCGGTTTCGCCCGCACTTCCGGCCTCCGCAGCCGCGACAGGACACGCAGTCCGGGATCGTGGTGCTGCGGCCGCGCTATTTCTCCGTGCCGGGCGTGCTGAAGCGGTTCGACGGGCTCTTCATGGCGCTCGGCGCCCGCCGCACGGTGCGCCGCCTGCGGCAGGCGGGCAGGGCGAGCGTGATAGACGCGCATTTCGGCTACCCCGATGGCTATGCGGCGACGCTCGTGGCCGGTTGGGAAGGACTGCCCTGCACCATCACGCTGCGCGGTACTGAACTTCGCCACTCGCGCGAGCCCGCGTTGCGGCGACGGCTGGTGGCCGGCCTGCGATCCGCGACGCGTGTGTTCGCCGTGTCGGGGTCGCTCAAGCGGCTGGCGGTCGAACTGGGTCTGCCGGATTCGGCGATCCTCGTCGTGGGTAACGGCGTGGACTCATCTCGGTTCAGTCCCATGCCGAGGGCCGAGGCGCGCCGACTGTTTGGGATCCCCGAGGATGCCCGCGTGCTGGTGACGGTCGGCGGGCTCGTGGAGCGCAAGGGCTTCCACCGCGTCATCGCCTGCCTCCCGGAGCTGCTGAAGGAGTTTCCCCGGCTGCACTATCTCGCCGTGGGCTCGGCCGGTCCCGAGGGCGACTTTTCCGCGCTGCTGCGCGCGCAGGTGGCCCAGCTCGGGCTGGGTGAGCACGTGCATTTCCTGGGCGCGCTGCCGCCGGACGAGGTGGGGCGCGCCGTCTCCGCCGCGGACGTGTCGGTGCTCGCCACGCGCAACGAGGGCTGGGCGAACGTGCTGCTGGAGGCGATGGCCTGCGGCGTGCCGGTGGTCGCCACCGACGTGGGCGGCAACGCAGAGGTGGTCTGCAGCGACGAACTCGGCACCATCGTGCCCTTCGACGACCACGCGGCCCTGCTCGCGGCCTTGCGCGACGCGCTGCGTCGCGAGTGGGATCGCAGCGCGATCCGTCGCTACGCCGAGCACAACGACTGGAACACGCGGGTGCCGGTGCTCGTCGGCGAGTTCCGGCGCATCGCTACAGCCAACGGAGGCCGCGCCAGTGACTGAGCCCGCGCCGTCTCCCGGGCTTTACACCCGCTTCGCGTCGGGGCTGCTGTTCCCGCTGCAGGAGTGGGTCAAGAAGCACCAGAGCGTCGCGCGACGCCGCGAGCTCGAGCGCACGCAGTGGTTGAAGCCCGATGAGATCGCGGCGCTGCAGCTCGCGCGCCTGCGGGAGTTTCTGGTGCGCGCCGCCCGAGAAGTACCGTACTACGGCCGCCTGTTCGGCGAACACGGCTTCGACCCAGCCTCCCTGGTCACGCTCGCCGATCTCGCACGCCTGCCGTTTCTCGACAAGCCGCGGATCCGCGCCCACGTTGAGGATCTCAAGTCGCGTTCGACAGGACCGCTCGTGAAGTACAACACCGGTGGGTCGACTGGCGAGCCGCTGGTCTTCTACATGGGGATGGGTCGCGTCGTCGCGGCGAAGTGGCGTGCGACGCGCTGGTGGGGCGTGGACATCGGCGACCCGGAGGTCGTGCTGTGGGGCTCGCCCGTCGAGCTCGGGCGGCAGGACCGCTACCGGGCGATCCGCGACCGCCTGTTCCGGACGTACCTGCTGCCGGCCTTCCAGATGTCGGAGGCGCAGATGGACGACTACTGCCGGGAGATCCGCCGCATCTCACCGCGCATGGTGTTCGGGTACGCGTCGGCGGTCGCGCTGCTCGCGCGGCACGCGCGCTCGCGCGGCCACCGGCTCGATGACCTCGGCGTGCGCGTCGTGTTCACGACAGGGGAGACCCTGTATCCGGACCAGCGGGAGGTGATCGAGGCCGTGTTCGGCGCGCCGGTGGCCAATGGCTACGGTTCGCGCGACGCCGGTTTCATCGCGCATCAGTGCCCGTCGGGGTCGCTGCACGTGTCGGCCGAGGACATCGTCGTCGAGCTGGTGGACGCCGAAGGCGGCCCGGTTGCGCCAGGGGAGAGTGGGGAGATCGTGGTCACGCACATGGCCACCGACGACTTTCCGTTCATCCGCTATCGCACCGGCGACGTCGCGGTGGCTTCGGGCGCTCGTTGCCCCTGCGGCCGCGGCCTGCCGGTTCTCGACGAGGTGCAGGGCCGCAGCACGGACTTCATCCGCACCGTGAGCGGCAACCAGATGCACGCGCTCGCGCTCATCTACGAGGTGCGCGACAAGCCTGGCGTGCGCGCGTTCAAGTTCATCCAGGGCGAGGATCTGTCGCTCGAACTGCTGCTTGACGGCGGCCCTGAACTGACCGCGGAAGTTGAGGGGCAGATCCGCGCCGGCCTCACCAGGCGCATGGGTCCGGGCACCGTGCTCCAGATTCGCCGCGTTACCGAGATCCCGCCGGAGAAATCGGGGAAGTATCGCTACGTCGTCAGTCGGGCAGCGGGCTGATTCAGGAGCGCGGAATCACGCCGGCGGTAGGGTAGTCCCTTGCCTCGGCATGCGTGGACTTCCACGACGAGGAGGCCTGGATGCGTGCCAGGGCCTCGGCGGCGCCAGTTACCCTGTGATCTACGGCGTACGCCAGCCCTGCAATCGCATACTTGAGATGCGCGTTGATGACCGTATCAAGCATGCCGGCCGTATCCGTGAAGCCGAAAGGCGGCGGAACGCCGACGACCTCGATGAACGGCAGGCCCGCTGCAGTGTCCGGCTGGTGCCGGACGCCGCAGATCTCGAGCATCCGCTCGTACACCTCGCTCCACGACGACCAGAACCTCAACGGACAGGGCGAGTCATTGACCTCGAGGCCGTCAGGATCAGGATCGCCGTAGGCCATGTAGTTGTTGGGCAGGCGTCGCCAGCTGAAGCCCAGCGGCTGCCCATCCGCGGTCCTGCCGATGCCGCACATGCCAACTATTGACTTGTAGGCGTGATTGCGGAGATTTTCGTGGGTCGACTTCGATGACGGGTCCGGGTTGATCTCCAGATCCCAGGCGAAGCCCAGCGCGCACGCCACGTAGTGATGCATCCAGATCGCGGACTTCAGGTAGCCGTCCAGCGGAGCGTGGGTTCCCGTGTGGGTGGCGGTCATCACGATCCCGAGGTTGTTCTCCATGCGGCGACCGAACTCGTAATTGGCGTACTTGCCTGACTGGAGGCCCCAGTAGTGATCCATGTTATTGGACCACTGCGCACGGAGCTCCGACTGGATGGGATTGTCGTCCGGAGCTATGCAAGAAGCCTGCGCCAGAGTCCGCAACTGCCACGCGAGCATGCGGGTGTTCGTGCCGACTGGAACACAGATGCCAGTGGCACCGTTGCGGCCGTTGGAGCTCCCAACCGGCCACGGTGGTGCCGGATTCGTCTGAAAGTGGTTGTACGCAGCGAGTTGAGCGCACCCTTCCCAGAACTGCCAGCGGCCGGTGATGAGGTACGGGTAATAGCCCCAGGACGGATGGTGGGAGCGCGCGTAGGTCGGAGTCGGCTCGTCGGGCCATGGAATGCTGCCATCGCCGATGCGCAGCCGCTCGTAGCCGGCTGCGGTTCTTGATGGCGGAGCAAGGGTGGATTCGTCACGTATGTAGACTGCATAGCGCCCGAGGCAACGGGCGTTAAGGATGCTTGCGTTGATCGCGCGAGAATCCCCCGACGTGATGGCCAGTGCTTCCCAGTAGG
>JALOOB010000196.1 GCA_025454635.1 Anaerolineae bacterium | reverse complement strand
CCTGCGCGCCGAGCAGGCGCAGGAGATGGTCTTCGCCCTGACCGGGCCGCAGCCGCGCAGCGTGTTGCTGCTCGGCGCGCGCGGCATGGGGAAGACGACGCTGCTGCGGCAACTGGCAAGCGGCGTAGCAAACAAGCTCACGGACGCGCGCATGGCTGCAGCCTATCTCGACCTCGCAGTCGTATCCGACGGAGACTTCTTCGCGCAGGCGATCGGCGGCCTCTATGACGCGCTCACCCCGCGCATGGTGGGTGAGCGGCCGCGGTCGTTCACTCCCGCGCATCGCAGCAAGCGGCCTACGGCGAGCGCGAGTTCGCGTCCGACGCGTCGCGCCTCTTCGCTTCGGTCCAGCCTGCGCCGGATGCGCTCAACGTCGCGCTCCTGCTCGACAATGCGGGCGCGCTCGATGGGTTCCCCGGCGCGACGCGCGACGCCGTGCGCCGGCTGGTCCTCGCGTCTGTCGGTCCCTATGCCCGCCTCAGGCTTGCGCTGGCCGCCGAGGACACGCCCGCCTGTCTCCAGGGACTGAACGACGCGCTGGCCGTTGTCCAACTGCCGCCGCTGCCCGCGCCCGAGTTGGAGCGGCTGCTGCTTGCGTCAGCCAAGGGCGCGTACGAATGGGACGCGGACGCCACGCGCGGCGCGGTTGCCCTCAGCCAAGGCCGGCCCGGCAGGCTGCGCGAGATCGCGGAGAAGGCTGTAGCGAACGCGCGGCGGGGCGGACGTATCCGGATCGCGCGGACAGACGTCTCCCCAGTCCGCTCGGCGCCCTAGCGTAGGGGCCCTGTGGTCGCGCGCAACCCTTACATCGTCGGCGCGTATGTGACCGCGCGGGAGCACTACGGCCGCGAAGAGGTGATCGAGACGCTGCTCGAGGGCGGCGCGCGGGCGCACTGGGTCGTCGGCAATCGGCGCGTCGGGAAGACCTCGCTACTACGCCAGCTTGAACTGCTTGCGGGGCGCCGCGGGCGACTCGTTCCCGTGTGCTGGGACATGCAAGGCTGCGCGTCCTACGCGGAGTTAGGCGCAACGCTGGCCGAGGTGGTGGCGGATCATGCGGACCGGTTCGCGCCCCTCGGCCTGCCCCCTGCGCTGACCGACGAGAAGGATGCGCTGACCCTCCTTGCGCACTTGCGGCGGCTTGTCACCCGAGGCGGCCGCGAGTTGCTGCTCCTGTGCGACGAGACCGAAGCGCTCATCGACATTTGCCAGCGCGAGCCGGAGGCGATGCAGCGGCTCCACCGGGCGCTGACGGGTGGCGCAGGCGTGCGCACCGTCATGGCGTCGACGCGCGAGATTTACCGCCTCTACGACATTTGCCGCGACTGGCCTACGTCGCCCTTCCTGGGCGGCTTCGACATGTCGATCACGCTGGGCGGCCTCAGCCCCGCGGACGCGAAGAACCTGATCCTCCAGACACAAGCTCCGCGCGGTGGGCGAATCAAGGCACCCGCAGCCGCAGTCGCCGCCATCCGCGACGCCACCAACAGCCATCCCCTGCTGCTCCAACTCCTCTGCTCGCGCCTGCTCTGCGACGACGGGACGCTGCGCGTGCCCGGCGACGCGGACCTGCGCGTCGATTCGATGGTTGCGAGCTTTTTGGAGTATGATTTCCGCCAGTTAACCGACGCCGACCGGGCGCTCCTCTTCTCCATCGAGCGGATTCACCGCGCAGACCCGAAGGAGTTGGAGCGCATGGATTTCGAGCAGCCGGCCGAGCTTAAGCAACGCGTGACCAATCTCGCCAACCTGGGCTATCTGCGCCGGGTGAAGAACAGCTATGCGGTAGGCAACCTGTTCCTCCAGGCGTGGCTGAGCGAGCAGGCGCCCGACAAGCGGGGGAAGCGCCGGATCAAGGCGCCGCCGCTGGCCGCCTCACCCAGCGCCATGCGCGCGGTGTTCGCCCGGCAGCGCGAAGGCGAAACGGGCGCGCTCGCCCTGCAGCTTAACCTGCGCCGCGACCGGCTCGCGCACCTCGAAATCGCCCGGGCGACCGAATTGCTCGCGACGCCGCCGCAGGTGCTGGCGGAGATCGCTCAATTGGAAACGGAGATACGCGACCTGCGCGCTCTTTCGGCCGCTCGGCTGCCGTAGGCAGCCGGCAGGTTTGCCGAAGGCAAACACATGACCCAACCGAACACCCTCCCCAAGCCGCCCCGACGCGCGTCCCTCCCGCTCATCTTGCTCGCGCTGATGATGCTGACGTATGTCGCGTTCTTCAGCGCGTACACGCTCCAGCGCCACGCGACGCTCAACACCTTCGCCGCCGACCTCTCGTTCATCGACCAGCCCATGTGGAACACGCTCCACGGGCGCTTCCTCGAACGCACGCTCGGCGCAACGCAAGCCCCGCGCCTGGCCGAGCACTTCGAGCCGATCCTCGTTCCCCTCTCGCTCGTGTACATCGTCTGGGACGACGTCCGCGCGATGCTCATCCTCCAGTCGCTCGCGCTCGCCATCGGCGCGCTGCCCGTGTTCTGGATTGCGCGCCGCGCCTTCACCGGCGTGACAGGCGAAACAGGCCCGGCGGACACGCGCCGCGCGGAGTGGATCGCGCTCGCGTTCAGCGCAGCGTATTTGCTCTTCCCCGCGCTGCAAGCCGCCAACGTGGCCGACTTCCACGCTGACCCGCTCGCGGTCGCGCCGCTGCTGTTCGCCTTCTGGTACGGCACGGAGCGACGCTGGCGCGCGATGTGGTTCTGGGCCATCCTTGTCATGGCGTCGAAGGAGACGCTGCCGACGCTAACGGCCATGCTCGGCCTGCTGTTGGTCTTGCTCGATCCGGCCTTGCGCTCGGACTGGCGCGCCCCCTCTCGCCCGCTCGCTGCCCGTCTGCGCGCCTCGTGGAGCAGCCCCGGCGTGCGCCATGGCCTCGCGCTCATCGTCGTGAGCGCGGCCTGGTACCTCATCGCCACGTTCCTGATCGTCGCGCCGTTGGCCCGGCAATATTACGGCACGAACGGTCCGATCTACTTCGACAGCCGCTACGCGTTCGAAGGCGGCCTGTTCGGCTGGCTGAGCGGCGCGCTCAGCCTGCTGCGCGAGCCGGCGCGGCTGGCTTATCTTGCCGGGCTGTTCTCGTCGGTCGGCTGGCTCGCCCTGCTCGGCCCGGAATTCCTCCTGCTCGGCCTGCCGGTGCTCGTCGCCAACACCCTGTCCTCCTACCCCGGTCAGTACTCCGGTGAGCAGCACTACTCTGCGCCGCTGGCGGCCGCGTTCATCGTCGCGGCGATCTACGGTGCGCGCCGGCTGCAGCGCTTCCTCGAACGGCAGATCCCGTTCCGCTTCTCGCCCATGCTCAAGAACGCAACCCTCGTCAGTGCGCTCGTCGTCGCATGGCTCCTGGTTTTTTCCTTCTCCGCGCAGCGCGACCGGGGCTGGACCCCTCTCGCCTGGCCCTTCGCCTGGCCCGCCGCGACCGAACATCACCGCGCCCTGCCCGCCCTTCTGGCGCAAGTGCCGCCGGACGCGTCCGTCTCGGCCACGCCTGCCGTCCATCCGCACCTGGCGCACCGCGAGAAGATCTACGTGTATCCGGAGTTGGGCGACGCGACGCATGTCCTCATCGACGTCGCCGGCGTAACCGACATGCAGGCCGGAGACGTTCGCGCGTCCGTGGATAAACTGCTGGGTGAAGGTTTCGGGGTGGTCGACGCGGCGAACGGCTTCGTCTTGCTAGCGCAGGGCGCGGCCGACAAGACGCTGCCCGACGCATTCTATGACTTCGCCCGCGTGAGCGATCCGCAGCCGCAGATTCCGGTCAACGCTCAGTTCGGTTCATCGCTGAAACTGCGCGGATACGATGTGGTCGACGACGCCCGCCTGCGCCTCACGCGCTTCCGCTTCTACTTCGACGTGCTGGAGCAGCCGCCGGCGGACCTGACCATTCGCTACGAGGCGCGTTCCGCGTCCGGCGAGCTCGTGGACAGCGCAGAGCAACGTCCGCTGCCAGCGCTTGCATGGTACGCGGCGGAGAACTGGCGGCCGGGCGAGACCATCGTGCTGGAGACGGTTCCGTGGTTCCTGCCGCGCTCCTTCGCGCCTGTGCTGCAAGTCGAGAGCGGCGGGCAGGTCCAGCGGCCCGAGGTGCTCCCCACGCCGCCCCTTGCGCAGGTCGGACCTCTGCCGCCGCCGCAACTGCCCGAGTTCGTCACCGAAGTAACCGGCGACGGCGGTCTGCGCCTGCCGGGCCTGGCTCGACGAGAAGGCCGGCTCGATTTGTGGGAAGGACCACTCTACCCGGTCGAGCCGGTCGACGCCGCGTTCGCGGGCGAAGACTGGACGGTGCGCTTGCGCGAGTGGAGCGCGCCCCTGGCCGTCGCGCCCGGAGCCGAATTCCCCGCGCTTTTCTACTGGCAGTCGGGGCGCATCGCCCCGAAAGACTACAACGTCTTTGTTCACTTGCGCGACGCGACGGGGCAGACCGTGGCGCAGGATGACGGTCCCCCAACGCTGTTTGTCGACCGGCCCGCAACACAGTGGCGGATGGGCGGCGACGGCCTGGCGGGCGCCACCGACGCCCACACCATACGCGTCCCCGCGGATGTCCAGCCGGGCCGGTACGAGGTGGTCGTCGGCTGGTACGACTGGGAGACCGGCCAGCGGCTCCAGCGCACAGCAGGCGCGGGCCGGCCGAGCGCGGGCGAGATCGACCGGAACGAGGGGGGCGACGAATTCGTCCTTGGGGTAATCACCGTCGACCCAGGGGCCGCGGTCGCGCCCGACGCGATCTGTCTCATGGCTCCGGAGGCGTGCGCATCGCTTGAGTAAGACGTCTGAGCGCGCTCTCATCCTGTTCGTCCTGCTGCTGGCGTTCGCATTGCGCCTGTATGGTCTTGACGCGCAAAGCCTCTGGTACGACGAAGCCGTCAGCGCGCAGGTCGCCGCAAAGGGCATGGCCGAGCTCACGCGCTGGACTGCGGACGACATTCAGCCGCCCCTCTACTACTACGTCATCGCCGCCTGGACGCGCGCCGCGGGCGACGGCGAATGGGCGCTGCGCTTCCCCTCGGCCGCGTTCGGCGCGCTCACCGTCGCGCTGCTGTGGAGCCTCGCGCGTCGGATATTCCGCCCCTACCCGTTCGCGCGACTTGCCGCCGCGCTGGCCTCTCTCTTCGCTGCGGCCTCTCCGCTTTATGTCTACTATGGGCAGGAAGCCCGGATGTACACGCAGCTGACCTTCCTCGCTGCGCTGGCCGCCTACTCGATCTGGCGAGCGGCGGAACGTCCGCGCGCCTGGGCATGGTGGGCCACATTCGTCGTCGCTTCGGCAGCCGCGCTCTACACGCATTACTTCGCGCTCTTCTGGCTCGTCGCGCTCGGCCTGATCGCCCTCGGGCCTGCCTGGCGGCGTCGAGCGCTTCTCCCCCTCGCCGTGTCAGCCCTTGCCATCGCCGCGCTCTATCTGCCCTGGCTCCCGGCCATGCTCAACCGTTACCGCGTCGACGCGTCCTATTGGCAGGGCGCGCTCAAGCTGGACGAAGCCCTCCGCCACGTCGCGATCCACTGGACGACCGGCGCGACCGAGACGATGCTTGAAGGCGACGCCGTGCGTTGGCTGCCGTGGTTCGCCGCGGCGCTGTTGGCTGCAGCCGTGGGGCTTTTCCTTGTGGGAAAACATGATCGGTCTGGAAAACCCGCCCGCTCTTCATTCGCCCTGCTTGCCCTGCTGGTCGCAATTGTCGTGCCGGTCGCGCTGGCGCTGCTGCTTGCGAGCCGCAACCCCAAGTTCAATCCCCGCTACCTGATGCTGGCCTCGCCCGCGTACCTCCTGCTCCTTGCCGGCGGCGCGGCGGCCTGGTGGCATACGAGCGGCCGCCCTCGCTGGATCGGGCGCGCGCTCGCCACTGTGATTGTCGCGATAGTGCTGGTCTCGTCCGCCGTTGCCGTCCGCAACTGGTACAGCGACCCCGCCTTCACCAAGGCGCAGTGGCGCGAGGTCGCCGCAACAGTGCGCGAGCGCATCGGGCCGAACGAACGCGTCGTCCTCGTGTCCGGCCACGCCGCGCCCGCCTGGGATTACTACGCGCCCGACATGCCCGCTGCGCGCCTCCCCGACATCGACATCCTTGACGTCAACGCGGTGCTCGGCTTTCCTGCCGCCGAGCAACTAGGGGCCGCGCTCGAAGGGCGGGATGGCGCGTGGCTCGTCACCTGGCAGGACGAGGTAGTCGACCCGCTGGCCGTGGCACCCTATCTGCTGGATCGCGCGGGCAGCGAGCAGCCGGTTGACCGCAGCTTCTGGCGCGTGGGGCTGAGGCACTGGAAGCTGGATGCCGACGCGTCCTTCCCCACCGCGCCGTCACCGGAACAGCCGCAAACCGCCAACTTCGACCACAAGCTGGCGCTGCTGGGCTGGGACGCGCCGCACGGCGGCGAGCTTACCGTCTATTGGCAGGCGATCAACTCGCTGCCCGCCGATTATCAGGTGTCGCTCATCTTTGAGGATGCGTCGGGCGTCGAGCTGGCTCGATGGGACGGTCGGCCCGCGGCATACAACTTCCCCACCACGCGCTGGCGCGTGGGCGAACCCGTTCTTGGGCGCTACCCTGTCCCAATCGAGGCTGGGGCCTCCGGCGGGAGATACGCCACCATCGCGGTTTACTCCCAGGACGCCCCCGAGGGTCTCGACGTGCGCGATCAGGCGGACAATCCCGCGGGAAAGCGCGTGCGGATTGGTCCGTTCTAGCGCCCTTCACCGATGCCCTGCCGAAATTCCTTACCCGGCGGGTCACATGGGATAATGAGCTTATCCGCGCTCCCTGAACGGCCGCATCGCGGACTGCGGGCGCAGAAAAGAATCGCAACCCACATCCTTCGCACGATGGGAGAGATGATATGAACTCCAAAGAACGCGTCCACGCCGCGCTCACGCGCTCCACCCTGCCCGACCGCGTGCCGCTGCAATTCGACCTTTCGCGGCCGCTGCTCGAACAGTTCAGCGCCAAAACCGGCATCCCCCTCCAATACAGCCGGTCGTACTATGAAGACGTCACCTATCGCATCTCGGCCAACGCCCTGCGCACCGCGCTCGGCAGCGATTGCG
>JALOOB010000195.1 GCA_025454635.1 Anaerolineae bacterium | reverse complement strand
TGATCGGCTTGCTCAGGCCGATCCGCGGGTCGCTAGCTCAATTGGCAGAGCATCTGACTCTTAATCAGAGGGTTCAGGGTTCGAGTCCCTGGCGACTCATACTTGAAAAGAACGCCCTTCCTGTTGTCCGCACGACAGGAAGGGCGTTTCTGTTGCCCTCTATCAGCAAGCGCAACACATCTCATCACCAAAGCCAATTCGCGTTGCTTTCGCCACTTGCACTGCGTAACAGTTAGTGATATGCTTTTATCTGCATTAGCCACGCTTCGCTCATATTCAATGACACTCGTGTGGGAGGCCGATCATGGAAAGACGTCCTCGCAACGCGCTGATCATCGTCGCAATCCTCTTCGTCGCCTACACTACTGCGATTGCCGCTACGATCACCCACGCGGAACACGCTCTGACGCAGGGGCCTGATGTTTGCGCAGGCGTGACAGAAATCCCCGGAACGGAATGTGAGGCGCTCCGAGCGCTGTACGACAGCACGCAAGGCCAGAGCTGGACCAGCTCGACCGGCTGGCTGCAAACGACCACGCCATGTGAATGGTATGGAGTTAGCTGTTCACAGGGCCATGTGGTTCTTCTTGCGCTATTCAGCAATAATCTATCCGGAACAATTCCTCCTGAACTCGCCCAGCTCAGTCATCTGCAGCGTTTGAACCTTTCCGGCAATCGATTGACGGGAACCATCCCGCCGGAATTGGGCGATCTGCCCGATCTACGATACCTGCTGTTGTCGGACAATCTGCTGTCTGGAACGATTCCGCAAGAGCTAAGCGCGCTCAAGAACCTGACGTACTTGTTTCTCTACTCCAATCAATTAAGTGGCGAGATTCCGCCTCAACTCGGTGAACTAACAGATCTGGAGAATCTCTCGCTCGCTGAGAACGAACTAAGCGGCGCGATCCCATCTGAGCTGGGAACCATCGAGACCCTCAACTACATCAATATCGCCCTCAACCAACTAACTGGGGAAATCCCGCCCGAACTGGGCAATCTGGGCAACCTCGAGGTTCTCAAGCTCTACTCGAATCATTTGAGCGGGCCGATTCCGGACGAGTTGGGGGACCTCTCCGCACTGGAAGACCTCTGGCTGTATGCTAACCGCCTGGAAGACGCCGTGCCATCCGAACTCGGCAACCTGATGCGCCTGGAGCGTCTCTTTCTGCAAGAGAATCAGCTGAGTTCCGTGACGAGCGCCCTCTGTTCGCCGCCCGTGCTTGTCGCGCTCGATCTTAGCTACAACAAGGTTCCCACCGCGCCAGCCTGTGTAGGCGCCGCAGACCCGGACTGGGCGGAGACGCAAACGGTGGCGCCCATGAGCTTGAGCGCCAGGATTGTGCCTGGCCAAGGCACCCAGCTGACCTGGGCGCCCATCCAGTATACCGCCGACGGGGGCTACTACGAGATAGGCTATGCTCTGGCTCCCTCTGCGCCATACACCACTCTGGGCACGACCGCAAACAAAAGCAATACAAGTTTCACTGTCACCGGCCTACCTGTCGGCGTCACATACTCTTTCAGCGCGCGAACCTATACCCCCGCTCACGGAGAACAGCAGAACCACCTGTGGAGCGACTATTCCGGGCCAGTGACCGGGTACGCGGTTGAGGTGGACAGCACTGCTTCCATCGCAAGAGATCCGGAAGACGGAAGCGCAGACCTGCAGTGGACGGCGATAGTTGCGGCTAGTCACTACGAGGTATTCCGCAGTCCGCAGCCGTACTTCTCACTGGAAGACAATGGCCGACTCGCCGGCGCCCCCCGCCGGAGAGCAGCCCACCTTCAGCGATCCGGTGGGCGCAACGACTCCTGGGACTGCTTACTTCTACGCCGTGCTCAGCGTTGACAGTTCGTCCCTGCCTTTGGCGGTCACGGAGGAGTTAGGGGCCGTCACCTTCGGCCTCACGCCGGGCGCTGACTGAAGCCCGCGTCCCCGGAACCAGACGGCGAAGATATCAGCCGCTCCGCGACGTTTCGGAAAACCGGCCCGCCCGGAAGAGATGGATATCGTGCCGCGTCTTGCCATCGAGGGCCAGGTCGGCCAACACCTCGCCCACAAGGCTGCAGAACTTGTAACCGTGACCGGAGAAACCGCCGCCTATAATCACCTGCGGGCAGTCGGGGTGACGGTCGATCAGGAAATGGCCGTCGGGCGTGTTGGTGTAGAGACATGTCGCCAGGCGCAACGTCTCTCCCGCGCCCTCGGGGAAGTAGCGTTCTGCAAACCTCCGCAGCGCCGCCTCGTCCTGCGGCCGCGGGGTGCGATCCACCGTGTCAGGGTCGACGACCTCGCGGAAGTGGTGATGCTTGCCGACCTTAAGCCCCGGGAGGCCATGCATCGGGAAGCCGTAGAACCAGCCCGAGTCGCCATCGTCGAAGATAAAGACCGGGAATGCGGACGGCTCGAACAGGTCGGGCCGCTGCGGTCGGAACCAGGCGAGCGCATTGCGCTCGGGCGAGGCGACCGGCGCAAAGCGCGGCGCCACCTTCGGCAGCCACGCGCCCGCGGTTATTATCAGCCGCCCGGCCTCATACTCGCCGCGGTCGGTGCGCACGCGAACACCATCCCCCTGCGGCTCCCACTCAACCACGCGCTCGCCCGTATGTAGTTCTGCGCCCAAAGCCTGCGCTAGCTTCAGATGCGCCGCGATGCAGCCCTCGGGATCGAGGAAGCCGCCGTCAGGCTGCAGCAGGCCCGCGTAGTCATCAGGAATCCGGTAAGCCGGAAATCGCGCCATGATCTCGCGCGCGGAGAGCACGTCATGCGGAATGTCGTGCTCATGGCATGACGCGAGCGCATCTGCGACCGCCGCGCTGCCGGGCGGACCTAGTTCGAGCGAGCCAGTGATTGTGAGCACGCGCTGGCCGGAAGCGCGCTCCAGATCGCGCCACAGTTCGTATGCGCGGCGCAGCAGCGGAACGTAAGACGGATCCTCGTGGTAGGCGAGCCGGATGATGCGGGTCAGGCCGTGCGAAGAACCCATTTCATGCGGCGGCTCGAACGCGTCGATGGCAAGGACGCGTTGCCCGCCGTTTCGGAAGCGTCGCGCCAGATGGAATGCCGCCGCGCTGCCCATGCCGCCTGCGCCGGCAATGATCACGTCGTGGCGGGAAGAGGAACGGGGCATGCTCCCTCCTTCGAAATGATGCCCATGCGGATACCGCGCGCGTCGGCCCGCGCTAGCTTAAACTCGCCAGCGCAGCCGACAAATCCGCGATCAAGTCCTCCGTGTCCTCGATGCCCACCGAGTAGCGCAGCAGCCCCTCCGGGATGCCCATAGCCGCGCGCTCCTCGCGTGAGCACTCGACATGGCTCGTCGTGGCCGGCGGACCCACCACCGTTTCGACTGCGCCAAGGTTGGCCGCGCGGTGCGCATAACGCAACCGCGGCAGGAAGTTGCGCACCGCGTCCCAGCCGCCCTTCAGCGTGAAGCTCAGCACACCTCCGAAGCCGGTCATCTGGCGCCGGGCGATCTCATGCTGCGGATGCGATGGCAGTCCGGGATAAAACACCCGCTCCACCTGCTCCTGCGCCTCGAGGAAGGCCGCGATCGCCAACGCGCTCTGGTTCTGGTGACGCACGCGCAGATAGAGCGTCTTAAGCCCTCTTAAGAGCAGATAAGCGGACATCGGGTCGAGCGTTGCGCCATTAATCTCGCGGTAATGGTATACCTGCTCCACCAGCCCGGCATCCCCCACCAGGATGCCGCCGAGCGCGTCCGCGTGCCCGCCGAGGAACTTCGTCGCGCTGTGAATCACGAGGTCCGCGCCGAGCGCCAGGGGGCGCTGGTTCACGGGCGTCGCAAACGTGTTGTCGACGACAACCACCCCGCCCATGCGCCGCCCGGCCGCAATCAGGCGCGCCAAGTCCAGCACCTTGAGCGTCGGATTCGTGGGGGTCTCGAGATACAGAACCCGGCAGCCGCGCGCCACCTCGGCCTCGATCGCCTCGTGGTCCGCCGTGTCGCACAGACAAACTTCAATGCCGAAGCGGGGGAGGAATTCGAGAAAAACCTTGTTAGTCCCGCCATATGTGTCCTTAACCGAGACGACGCGGTCGCCCGGCGACAGGAGGGTGAAAAGCGTGTTGCTGATCGCGGCCATGCCCGTGCTAAAGCTCGTCGCGGCCTGCGCGCCCTCCAGCAGTCGCATCTTCTCCTCAAAGGCGCGGACGGTCGGGTTCGTGTTGCGGCTGTAAATGTGGCCGGGCTGGCGGCCGAGCGCGACGTCGAGCCACGCGTCGACGTCGGGGTAGCCAAATGCGGCGCTTAGGACGACGGGGACTTGGGTCGCGCCCTGCGCCAAGTCCTCGCCTTCGCCCGCCCACACAGCGAGGGTGCCGGTTCCGGCGTTGGCTTGTGTCATGTGGATGTGCCCTTTCGATGAAACCGCTGCGTTGACGATATGCTATACCAGAAGGATGCAAGCCGCGAATTCGCCGCTGCGACCTGGGGCAAATACGCAGCGGGTGATTGGGCGGATGCGGCCGGCAGGATCCACCTTGCGGGGTTCCGCTCAGGCGTCAACCACCTGCGCCAGTTCGCGCAGCAATTCTCGCTGGCCTGCGACGATCTTCTCCTCTGCCTCGTCCACTCCGAACCATGCGCCTCGATCCGCTTCCGGGTACGTCCGCCACCGACCAGAGCCGGACGGCCACTCCACCCTGAAAGTGTTGCTGACAAGCGCGTCCGCGTCGATGTCACCCTCGACCGCCCACGCCTGCACGACCTTGGCGCCGCTCTGCCTGATCGGCGCCAGGGGCAGGAATTCGCCGTCGATCTCGCTCCCGGTCTCCTCGCGAAACTCACGGCGCGCCGCCGCGAGCGGGTTCTCGCCTTCCGCGATTAGTCCCTTTGGGATCGACCACGCGCCCGCGTCCTTGGCTGCCCAGAACGGTCCGCCCATGTGGATGAGGAAGACCTCGAGACGCGGCCCGCGCCGCCGAAAAAGCAGGATGCCTGCGCTGACTTGCGGCATTTGCGCCCTCCTTGCGCATCATTGGGAAACGATTATACTCCATCCCCAATGACCCTCACCTTGCTTTCCTGGAACGTCAACGGCGCGCGCGCCATCTACAAGGCCGGCTTCCTGCGCTGGCTGGCTGAGGCATCGCCGGATATCCTGTGCCTGCAGGAGACGCGGGCCGAGCCGGATCAGCTGCCGCCCGACCTTGCCCAACCCGCGCCTTTCACCGGCTATTGGGCGCACTCGACCCGGAAGAAGGGTCACTCCGGCGTCGGCATCCTCTCGCGGCCGCTGCCGCAGCGAGTGGTTGCAGGCATCGACCGCGACGAGTTCGACGACGAAGGGCGCACCCTCGTCGCAGATTACGGCCGCTTCGTCCTGATCAACTGCTACTTCCCAAATGGCGGCCGCGACGCCGAGCGCGTGCCGTACAAGCTGGCATTTTACGAGGCGTTCCAGGAGTATTGTGAGGGGTTGCGGACGCAGGGGCGGTCGCTGATCATCTGCGGCGACGTGAACACCGCGCACCGCGAGGTTGACCTCGCGCGGCCGAAGCAAAACCTCAAGAGCACGGGGTTTCTCCCGGAAGAACGCGCGTGGATGGACCGGTGGACCGCAGCCGGGTATGTCGACACGTTCCGCTGTCTTCACCCGGATGCTGCGGGCGCGTACACCTGGTGGTTACAGTGGGGCCAGGCGCGCGAGCGCAACATCGGCTGGCGCATCGACTACTTCTTCGTCACGCCCGACCTCGCGCCCTACATCCGCGATGCGTTTATCTTGCCCGACGTCAAAGGGTCCGATCACTGCCCCATCGGACTGACTCTCGACCTACCGGAGTGAGCCGAGCATGAGCGAAGCAACCGTGACAGAGAAGAGGGCCGCCCCGCGCCCGCGCTGGGCGAAGATCGTAATGATCGTGATGACCATCCTCTGGCTCATCGCGCTGCTGCCCGCGGCAGGCTTCGCGCTCATGTTTCCGTTCGCGTTCGACCAGGGGCCGTCGCAGCAGGCAACCATCGTCGCGTTGGGGTTGGTCGGAGGGCCGTTCGCCATCATCGGCGCGCTGCTGCTCGCCTGGCTGCTCTTTGCCGCTCGCCTGGTTAAGCTCGCGGTGATCGCCATGTTCCTGCCGCTCGTCTATTTCGTGATCTTCCTGCTCGTCTCCGGCTGGGCCGGGTCGGACATCCCGCGTCAGTCGGCGCTCTGAACCTTCAGGTTCACCTGCTCGAACCCGAGGCTGCGCAGAAGGCCCTCCAACTGCGTTAATCCGGCCTTCTCCGCGCGTTCGAGGATGCCTTGCTTGAACGCGTAGTCCAGGAGACGCTCTTCCGCCATCCGCCGCGCCTCCGTCTCGAGATTGGGGTCAGGGCGGCACAGCAGGCCGGTTGTCCGCTGGTACACCTGCGTCTGGTCTTCCTTGACGAAATACTCGAACACCTCCACCGGCGGCAGCAGCAGGCTAACCGACCGGCCGTCTACGCGTAAATCGCCGGGCCGCACCTTCGCCAGATCAAACCCGGCATGGACCTCCCCGCCAGCGACCAGCAGCAGCTTATCGCTCCCGCAGACGCGTTCCCAGAACGTGTCCGGGTCCCTTTCGAGATCGACCACGGTCTGGATCAGGAATTCGAGTGTCTCGTACCGACCCAGGCTGTTGACCTCCGAGAGGACGATGATGGGCGTCGGCGTGGGGGTGGGCGTTGGAGACGGGGTGCGCGTGGGAACAGGCGTCGCGCTGGACCGGGCCGTTGAAGTCGGCGCGGGCGTAACCGCTGGCGGCGACGCAGTAAGCGCAGGGACAGCTTGCGAGGTCGAGGTCGGCGTCTGAGTCGCGCCGAGCAAGCCCGCAATCGCTGACAGCGGGTGGCCGCGCGTGACTACGAACAGCAAGACCCCAACCGTGACCAGCGCGCTGCCGATCACACCCAGCGCGAACCCGCATCCGGCGCGGCGGCATCCCTCTCCTTCCGCCGCGCTCGGCGCTGCCATCGGTTCCGTCATCGCTCCTCCCCTTACTCGCCGCCCGTCACATGTCTCGCCCCGCCGACATGATAGCGCGGCACGCTTCGCTTCTCTGGAATCGTGACTCCGCCCGCGCCGCTCGCGGAGTGCGCACCGGTGGGTAGCCCGTAGACAGACTTGCGCAATTATTGTATCATGTGGGCTATGGGTTGGTAGCCTCTTGCTACCCGCATACACCGGAGGAGTCATGGAAATTGAGGTGTCCTACCGCGAAGCTGCCGTGCCCATCACCGTATTGGCGTCCCGGGGCGAGTTGACGGCCGACAGCGCGGCGCCGTTCGAGGCGGCGGCTACTTCGGCGATCGAAAAAGGCGCGAAATACATCGTTCTGGACCTCTCGGCCGTGCCATATATCGGCAGCTTCGGCATTCGCGCGCTCAACAATGTGCTGGTGGCGCTTCACGCCGCGGCAGACGGTTACGATGAATCGGAGTTGCGCCAGGCGCTGCGCGGCGGCAGCAAATCGTCACGGCTTAAACTCGCCGCGCCGAACAGCCAGTCGATGAAGGTGCTCGAAACGTCCGGCCTCGATATGTACCTCGAAGTCCACCCCACCGTCGACGAGGCCGTGCGTTCGTTTCGGTAGGAGATGACACATGGCAGGGGCAGAGAACAAAACCAAACCTACGGACGTCGACCCCGCAGCGTTCATTGCGGCCATCCCCGACGAGAAGCGGCGGGTTGATTGCGCAGCGCTGGCGGAGATTATGCGCGAAGTCACCGGGCAGGAGCCCGTGATGTGGGGAGACAGCATTGTCGGCTATGGCAGGTACCCCTACAAGTACGCAAGCGGCAGAAGCGGGGAGTGGATGACCACCGGCTTCTCCCCGCGCAAGGACGCCATCACCCTGTACTTCTGCTACTACCTAGAGGAGCAAGCTGACCTCCTGGCGAAGCTGGGGAAGCACAAGATCGGCAAGGGGTGCCTTTACATTAAGCGATTGAGCGACGTCGACGAGGGTGTGTTGCGGGAGCTGATCGCAAAAACGACAGGGGATCAGGCGGGGTAGACGGGGCCTGACAGGTTGCAAACGCCGTCCAGCGCGCACCTGTCAGGCCTCTCTTTCGAGCCTAGTGGACGTGCCCGTCCCCGCTGTGGACATGCCCGTGCGCCAACTCTGACGCGGTCGCCGGCCGGATATCGACCACCTTCACGTCGAACTGAAGCGTTTCTCCCGCAAGGGGATGATTGTAGTCGAGGACCACCGTGTCCTTGTTGATCTCATACACGGTCGCCTCGTAGGTTTCGCCCTCGCTGTCGGTCACTTCCAGCGCGGCGCCCTCTTCCAGTTCCGCGCCGTCGGGCAGTTCGCTTATTGCCACCTCTTCGAGCGCGTCCTCGTCCCACTCGCCGTACGCGTCCACCGGCTCGATCGTGATCTGGCGTTGCTCGCCGGCGACCATGCCGATCATCGCGTCTTCCAGCGCGGGCAGCAGTTGCCCCTGCCCTACCACGAAACGCAGCGGCATCTGCCCCTGCGTCGTATCGGCAACTTCGTCGTCGTTCAGCCGCAGCGTGAAGTCGAACGTCACCACCATGCCGTCCGCCACCGCCGGTTTC